>REED01000164.1 GCA_007695225.1 Gemmatimonadales bacterium | reverse complement strand
GCCGTGGGCCTTCCGAGCCATGGATCCCGCCAGCTTCAGATCCTCGGGTTGCCGCCGATACCCGGAGGGGACACCCGGTCTCCCTCACCCTACTTCCGCGGGGAATCATGGCCACCACCCCCCATCCACTCTTTCTCTTCGGGGAACAGTCCGATGAGCGGTTCGGCGATTTGGCGTCCAACGGATCCACTCGGCCGGGGGGCCGGGGCTCGGGAATCGGCGACGACCGGAGATCCGCTGAGCCCGGTACTCGACCCTTCGCCCGAGAGGGCCGTGGGCCACTCGCGTCCGTCGTCCCGTTCGAGTCCGACCCCCATGGGCGGTGGTTGAAGGTGGGGAGCGGGTGGAGGCGTCTCACCGGACATCCGCCGGACTCCGCCGAGGGCAGAGGATGGCTGGAAGCCATCCATCCAGAGGACCGGGAGTGGGTGGGGCAGGCCTGGTCCCGGTGGGGGGATTCCGAGACTCCCTTCGCATTGGAGTTCCGCCTGCAGGGACCAGATGGCCGGCACGGTCAGGTCCGTGTGGAAGCGAAGGTGAGCCACGACCTGGCGGGGACCTTCGTGGGTCACTCCGGCCAGCTCCGGAAGGTGTGTGACCACCGGGAAGAACGGGATTCTCTCAGATCCCTCGCGAAGGAGCTCCTGTTGCCCCAGGGTGCCGGGTTCTTCTCCCATGCCTCCCGGACCTTTCTTGAACGCGCGGAGGGAGATCTCGTCTTCATCGGTCTCCGGGATCCCTCGAATCCCGGACGACTGCAGATCCCGGCGTGGAACGAGGGGGGACGGATCCGGGAGTGGATCGAGCTTCCCATTCCCGGCACACCGCTCCAGGATGCCCTGCAGCGGGACGTGGTTGTTCCCGGCGGGGTCGCGTCCCGATATCCGGAGTGCCATTGGGTCAGGGAACTGGGGCTGGAGTCCCTGGCCGCCATCCCCATCCTCTGCCCAGACGGAGGGGCGGGGGGGCTCGTGGGCATGGGCGGTCGGACCGCCCTCCCGGACCTCGACCGGGTGGTTCGATTCCTCGACGTGCTGGGGATGGCCACCTCGAGCCACCTGGCCCTCCGCAGGGCAGAGGAGCGGTTCTTCAACCTCACCGACGCCGTTCCCGACGCAGTGATCCTCACGGATGCGGAGGGAAGGATCGTCAGGGCCAACCGCCGGGCCGACGATGTGTTCGGGTGGACCCCTGAGGAACTGACCGGGCAGCCTGTGGAGGTCCTGATCCCCCATGAATTCCGCCAAGAACATACCTCGCACAGAGCTAACTGGATGGCCTCCGGAAGGCCGACGGCGAACGGTGAGCACCGGGGAACCCTGAGGGGGGTCCGGAAGGACGGTCGCCACTTCTCTGCGGAAGTGGGGCTGGCCGGACTGGACACCATGGACGGAATCGTCTCCATGGCGGTGGTGCGGGACCTCACCGTATCGAAGGAGGTGGAGAAGGCGCTGAAGGAGACCCAGGCCCTCCTGGACGATGCCCTGGAGAGCATCGAAGAGGGCGTGATCCTCTGGGACGCAGGGGATCGGATCGCCATTACGAACCGAAGAGCCCGTGAGGTCCACCCGGCACTGGGCGACCTCCTCCGGCCGGGAGTGGAACTCTCCCGTGTCCTGGAGGCCCTCGGTCGCCTCGGTCTGGTGTCCCTCCCGGAATCATTGACGATGGACGAATTCGTCCACGAGGAACTCCGGAGGTTCCGCCGGGCGGACGGCTCGGAGCGGAGGGTGCACCTGAGCGACGGAAGGATCTGGGCGTTGGCCACACTTCCGTCCCAGCAGGGAGGGCGGGTCACCGTGCTCACCGAAGAGACCGACAAGGTGAAGACGGAAGAGCAGTTCAGGCGGGCCCAGAAGATGGAGGCGCTGGGGAAGCTCACTGGGGGAATGGCCCATGATTTCAACAACTACCTCGGTGTGATCTTCGGGTACCTGGAGTTGCTTCGCGACGAGGTGGAGCTCACCCCCGATGCCCGGGAATTCCTGGACCAGGCCCTCCAGGGAGCGGCGAAGGGGGCCGAACTCACCCGAAGCCTCCTCTCCTTCGCGCGCCGCCAGCCCCTGCAGCCCCGAATCTCCAGGATCGAGGGGTGCTTGTCCGACACTCTGGAGCTAATCCGACGTACCTTGGGGGGGGACGTGGAGATCCGCCTGGAGGTGGATCCCCACCTCTGGCCGGTCCGGATCGACGAGGAGCAGTTCAGTTCGGCCCTGGTCAACCTGGCCAACAACGCCAGGGACGCCATGCCTCACGGGGGCCACCTCTGCGTGTCCGCCCGGAATGTGGAGTTGGACCAGGACTACCTTTCCACCCACCCCTACGCGGCCATCGGCCCCCATGTCCTCCTCCAGGTCACGGATGGCGGAGTCGGGATGTCGGAGGACACGCGCACCCGAGCCTTTGAGCCGTTCTTCAGCACGAAGGGGCCCGGTCACGGCACGGGCCTGGGGCTGAGCATGGTCTACGGGTTCGTAAAGCAGTCGGGTGGACACCTCGACATCTACAGCGAGCCGGGGCGGGGCACCTCAGTGAAGATCTTCTTCCCAAGGGCCCCCGTGGACGCTGGACCGGACGCCCCGGGTGACAGCCGCCCCCCCGATCCACCGGGAGGAACCGAGACCGTATTGGTGGTGGAGGACAATGCCGAGCTCCGCGGGTCGGTGATGCACCAGCTCCGGAGTATGGGCTACCGGGTCCTGGAGGCCGACACCGGAGAGGCTGCGCTTCCGATGCTCGAGGCGGACCCTGGAATCCAGCTCCTCTTCACGGACGTGGTCATGCCAGGCACCCTGGACGGTAAGGCCCTCAGTCGGCATGCGGAGCGGATCAACCCCCGGATCGCAGTACTCTTCACGTCCGGGTTCTCAGGAGACGTCCTCCGGCCGGAACTGGACCTGGGACCGGGGCGGAGCCTCCTCTCCAAGCCCTACCGGAAAGCCGACCTGGCTCGTGCCATCCGGAAGGTCCTGGAAGCCCCGCGGGACAGGGAATCCGCAGGGTGAGCCCTCCTGGCATCGTGTGTGGCGGCTGAGAGGCCCCTCACTCCCGTCGCTTACGGAGCCACTCGGCGAGCCACCCGCCGCCTTCCCCCGCGGACGGTGGGGGGTCTGCCCCACTTTCACCTTTCTGGCTCCCCACGGATTCTACCCGGTCGCCGCCCTTCCCCTCCCGGTCACGAGGCTCCTCCTCCGACCATGGGGCACCGCCTCCTTGGGGGTCCCCCGACGGACTGCGGGAGGAGCCGGAGGCCAGCGGAAGCACGGTAACCCGGTTCCGCCCCCCCTCTTTGGACCGATACATCGCCTTGTCCGCCGATTCCAGGAGGCGATCCAGGTCCCGCTCCTCACTCGCCCCCCGGGTCAGGGAAGCGGCTCCCACGCTGACGGTGATGGGGACGGGTTCCCCCTCGGCTTCCAGGGCAAGCTCCTCCACCGACCTGCGGATACGCTCCCCGAGCGTGCCGAGTCCCCTTTCGTCGGTCTCCAGCGCCAGGACCACGAACTCCTCTCCCCCGAACCGGGCCACAAGATCCGATCGCCGGACCGCCTGGCGGAGCGCCCGGCCCACTGCGGCGAGCACCTCGTCCCCGAAGATGTGACCGTGCTTGTCGTTCACATTCTTGAAGTGGTCGAGGTCCACGAAGAGCAGGGACACGGGAAGTCCGTTCCTGGCCGCCCGAAGGGCTTCATGGCGGAGCATCTCATCGAAGAAACGGCGATTGTGAACGCCGGTGAGGGGGTCCATGAACACCTGTCGCCGCAGAACCTCGTTCTGGGCCTCGAGCTCCGCCCGCCGTTCCTCTGCTAGCTCCTTGAGGGTGGCCATGCGTGCCCTCTCGCGCTCCTGCTCGATGGCCACCTCGGCGAGCTGCTCCGAGGCGCGGGCCATGAGATCCGCCGCCGAGGGGAGGTTGGGGGGCCTTGTCGGGAACAGCGAGGACGTCTCGGCAATCCGGTCGTCCATCTCCATCAAATAGCGGAGGAGCGTCTCCTCGGAGAACCCGAAGTGGGTCTCGGTCAGTTCGGCCAGGCGCGCGAGTTCTTCGGCGGGGGCTCCCCCCCCGTACCAGTCCCCCACGGCCGAGGCCACCTGCATGACCCGCACCAAGGCGTCGCCCTCCGCGTCGGAGCGGAGCTGGTCGGAGCCAAACTCGTCGGCCTTCTCTTCCGCCTTCAGGAGGGATGGCCCTTCTCTATCGTCCTGGTGGTGCAGGAGGCATGCACGGACCATGGACTCCGGAAGGGACCAGCGCCTCATCAACTCGGCCCCGACCTGGGGGTGGCTGAACCCGTACCGCTCGACCTCGGCAACGCAGATGTCGCGACCGGAGGGCCCGGCCTCCCTCTGAAGCTCTGCGTATTCCCGACCCACCACCTTCAGAAAAGCCAACTGTCCCAGGTCCATGAGGAGCGCGCTGACGAAAAGCTCCGCCGCAAGTCCAGGGGCGCCATGCTTGGCCAGCAGCTCGGCCGAAGCCCCCTGCACCAGGGAGCGCACCCAGAACCGCCGGAAGTCCTCGGACAACGCCCCATGGCTCATGGCCTCTTCCGCCAGGAAGAAGCTCAGGGCGAGGGACGTGATCACCGACCGTCCGATGAGGGGAACCCCCTGCTCCAGCGTCCCCACCTCGCTACGGAAGGCGAAGTACGAGGAGTTGGCGGCCCTCAGGATCCGCGCTGCCAGCGCCGGATCGGTCCGGATCACCGCCACGATCTCCGGCGTGCCCACCTCCGGGTCCTGAAGGAGGTCGAGGAGACGGACCGCGACCGTCGGGGCCGAGGGAAGACGATCAGAGCCGAGGATCTCGGCAAGGGTGGGAGATGACGTCTCCATGGGTCCTCGTCGGCTGGGTGGTCTGGTTGGTTCACCGAGAATGGTGAGAACCCATTTCCTGGTCAACCGGATGGTGGGAACTCTCACCGAGCCCCCTTGCTCAAGTCCTCGGTCAGGGTGACCGAAACCTGAAGTGAACCCTCATGCCCAACCGCGGTGTGGCTTCGGCGGCGGGCTCCCGTCACCCTCCCTCGCCCGAGACAGGAGCGCGACAACTCCATGGACAAGGCCTCCCTCTTCGGAGTCCTGGCAGGCATCGCCCTCGTGCTGGGCGCCATCCTGCTGGGGGGGAACCTGCTCATCTTCATCAACGTGCAGGGCCTTCTCATCGTGGCAGGCGGCACCCTGGGAGCGGTGAGCGTCGCCTTCCCCTTCCGAGAGCTCAAGCAGATCCTCTCCGTCCTCCGTCGGGTCTTCAACGACCCGGGGAACGAGATGGCGGCCATCGTGGCGTTTCTGGACGATGCCCTCAAGGTCCTGAAGCGTGACGGGCACCTTGGGCTGGAGAAGGTGGCGGGGGATGCTCCCACGGCACCGTTGCGCCGCGGCCTCCTCCTCATCGCCGACGGAACCGATTCCCGGACCATTCGGCAGATCCTCCAGACGGAGCAGGTCCTCATGGAGAAGCACCACCGGGCCGGCCAGAAGATCTTCAACGAAATGGGCAAGTTCGCCCCGGCCTTCGGAATGGTGGGCACCCTCATCGGGCTGGTGCAGATGTTGGCCAACCTGGATGACCCCTCGGCCATCGGGCCCGCCATGGCAGTAGCCCTCCTCACCACCTTCTACGGAGCGGTGGCCGCCAACGTCCTCTTCCTCCCCATGGTGACGAAGCTGGACCGGCGGATCCACATCGAAGTGACCCAGATCCAGTTGACTCTCATGGGGCTGGAATCCATTCACCGGGGCGACCCGGGCTCCCTCCTCAGGGAAAAGATGCAGTCCTTCCTCCTGGAGCATGAGGGCTCCAAGGAGGAAGAGGAGCTCAAGGAAGCGGCCTGATGTCGGACTCCAGAGTGGCGGGCTCCATCGGGTCCGAGGAGGATCCCGCGGACGATTTCGCCTTCGGCCAGGCCGGGAGCGAAGAGGCCCAGGAAGAGGGCGCCCCGGCGTGGACCACCACGTTCGGGGACCTCATGAGCCTCCTCCTCACCTTCTTCGTCCTCATGTACTCCATGTCCGAGCTGAAAGTGGAGCGGTTCGCCCTGGCCCGGGCCTCTCTCAGCGATGCCTTCGGCGGCTTCGCTGTCCTTCCGCCCACGGTTCCCAAGGGAATCATTCCCGATCCGGATGCCCCCATCCCCGATACCCTCGCCTCGCCTCTGGATCTCACCCTCACGGAGGACGAATCCCAGATCTTCGCCGTCGTGGACGCCTACCTCGAACGGATCGCACGGCGGCTCCAGGGTTTCATCGACGACAACGGCCTCCAGGAGACCCTTTCCGTCATCCGCACCCCGGAGGGCGTCCGACTTCGCATCCTCTCCACCACCCTCTTCCCCTCCGGATCCGCCACCCTGAACAACGACAAGGAGTGGATCGTCACCGTCCTGGGAGAGATCACGGCCACCCTGGACGTTCCGGCGGTGGTTTCCGGCCACACCGACAACCTCCCCATCCAGACCAGTCCGTTCCTATCAAACTGGGAGCTTTCCGCCGCCCGGGCGGCGGGAGTGGCCCGTGAGCTGGTGGCCAATGGCCATGATCCCCTCGGGGTCCGGGTGGAGGCTTTCGGTGAGAATCAGCCCGTGGCGACCAACGACACTGACGAGGGACGGGCCCAGAACCGCCGGGTGGAGATCCTCTTCAGCCGCGAGGACATCCTGACCTCCGCTCGGAGGCGGATGTCGGAGGGCCGCCCCTTGGCGGAGTTGCTGGGCACGGGGAGCGGAGGCGCCTCGTCCACAGGCGAGGCCGTCGATGGGACCCCGCCGGGAGGGGGATGACGCGCAGATTGTCGCCGGGAGCGGAAAGCGCGATGTCTTTGGCAGGCGGCCCATCCAATAGGGTCGGAGTTTGGGCGGGGGGGGTCCGGGACAGAGCCCGGGCGAGGTGAGGAAGCAGGGGGCCGTCGCCCGGAACTCCCCGGATTCGTCGGGGGAATTACCCGGGGAGAGGGCCGCCGCCCCCTCCTCCACCCCCGACCCCCCACACGCCAGGATTCCCATGCCACCATCCATCGAGGGACTGCATCACGTCACGGCCA
>REED01000110.1 GCA_007695225.1 Gemmatimonadales bacterium | reverse complement strand
GATGGTACTGCCGGGGCAGCTCGGTGGGAGAGTACGTCGTCGCCGGCCTCACATTTCGACCCCTCGGTCCGCCCCACATGGGCAGGCCGGGGGGTCGTTTGCGTTGTATGTCGGGTGGAGACTCAGGAAGGCGGGGACGGATCGGGCGAGAAGCCCGTGAGGAAGGATCGGGCCACGGACTCCGGGTCCCGTGCAGTCATGACGGCGTGGATGACGGCCACGCCGGCGGCCCCGGTGTCCTTCAGGAGGGGAAGTCGGTCCAGGGTGATGCCCCCGATGGCCACCACCGGGGCCGAGACGGCCGCGCAGACCGAGGCCAACCCTCCCGGCCCGATGGCCCTTCCGGCATCCCCTTTGGAAGCGGTGGGCCATAGGGTGCCGCACCCCAGGTAGTCCGCGCCTTCGGAGACTGCGGTGGCGGCGGTGGCCGGGTTGTCGGTGGAGAACCCGACGAGGAAGTCCGCCGGGGCCATCCGTCGAACCTCCTGGACGGGCAGGTCGTCGGGCCCCAGGTGGACGCCGTCGGCCGCGCAGGCCAGGGCCAGATCCACCCGGTCATTCACGATGAAGAGAGCGTCGTGGGCCAGGGTCTGTCGCCGAAGACGGTGGGCCAGCGGAAGCACTTCGCCAGCGCCAAGGACCTTCTCACGGAGCTGGATGCACCTGGCTCCACCGCGGAGAGCCGCGTCCACCACGGCCTCGACGCCCCGGGAGCCGGCCCGTTCCCGGTCGGTGATCACCACCAGCCGGAGCTTGTCCCGGAATGGGTGGGGTGTGCGGCGACTCACGACGAACTGTTTTCCGACTCCCGGCGCCGCTCCATCTCAAGACGATCCCACATTCTTCGCGCTTCTACCCGGGCGCGATTGTGCTCCTGGAGCGTCCGCGTGAAGATGTGCGTTCCATCCGGACGCGCCACGAAATACAGGTAGTCGCTGGTTTCCGGATGGAGGGTGGCATCCAGGGCCGCTTCCCCCGCCGCGCCGATGGGACCGGGGGGGAGGCCGCCCCGAGTGTAGGTGTTGTAGGGATGGTCGGCGACCGAGTCGATGTCCCGATAGAAAAGGCGGGACCGTCGCTCACCCAGGGCGTACTGCACCGTGGGGTCGGCCTGGAGGAGATAGCCGATTCGAAGCCGATTATGGAAGACGGATGCGATTCGGGGCATCTCCGAGTCTCCCCTCGCCTCCGCCTGGACGATGGAGGCAAGGGCCATGATTTCCTTCTCGGAGAAGCCCAGTTCCTCCGCTCGGGCGCGGCGCTCCGGTGTCCACATGGACCGGTACCGTCGGGTCATGGTCCCGACGATGGTCTCGGGGGAGCTCCCTGGGGAGAAGTGATAGGTGTCGGGAAAAAGGTAACCTTCCAGTCCCGGACCGGGCACATCCCACACCTCGTGAGCTTCCTGCGCTTCCAACAGGGCACGCAACTCCTCTTCATCCAGTTCCGCGACCACAGCCAGGCGTGCGGCGATCTGCCGAAGCGTCCAGCCTTCGGGGATGGTCACCGGTACGGTGAGCACCCGCCCCTCCACCAGGCGGTCCAGGAGGGCGAACCATCCTTCGCCCGGCGGGATGGCATAGAGTCCCGCGCGGATCTGCCGGTCGTACCCGCGCACTCGCGCGAGCGCCCGGAAGAGGGTGGGGTGATCGACGATGTCGCGGGCCACAAGGGTATCGGTGACCTGCTGGAAGGAGGCCCCCGAAGGAACCGTGATCCGTATGGGTTCTCCCATCTCCTCCTCCTCCTGGGGTCCGCAGGCGGCGAGGATTCCCACCAGCAGCAGGGGGAGTGTCGCCCACCGGGCCCATCGCAGACCGAGCGGGGTCATTGCCCCGCCTCCAGACCCTTTCGCCGCAGGTCGAGCCAGTGTTGGAGGATGAGGACGGCCGCACCGGCATCCACCCGTTCCTTCTCCTCCCGACGGCCCCGGGGGAGCCCGGAGCTGCGGACGAGGCGTTCGGCCCGAACCGAGGTCATCCGCTCATCCACGAAGTGCACGGGAAGCTGGAGCCGCTCCCCCAGGGCCTCTCCCACCTGGCGCACCTCCCGGGTCCACGCGGTCTCCTCCCCGGAGAGCTCCAGGGGGAGACCGAAAACCAGGGCCTCCACCCCATGGCTCTCGGCGGTCTCCTGGAGGGCGCGCAAGGGGGGGCGTTTCCCGCGCCGTCGGCGGAGCGTGGGGAGGGGGGAGGCCAGCGTCCCGGTGGGATCGCTTACCGCCAGTCCCAAACGGACCTCACCGAAATCCACGGCCAGGACGCGCATCGAACCGCTCATAGAGGAGCTCAGACCTGCTCCAGGATGTGGTCCAGGGGCACACCCTCCCGGAGGAGGTCGTAGCTCCGGTGGACCGCGTCTTCATGCCCAAAAAGAAACTGGCAGGCATCATCTCCCCGGGATGGACAGGCCACCTGGAGCACGGCGACGGGCCCCTGGGCCACCTCTCCCAGGACCCTCGCAAGCATTCCGGTGGAGATGGGGCAGCCGGCCGAGCCTCGCCCCCCATGCCCAGTCTTGCCGTCCCCGGTCCTGCCGTGCCCAGTCTCGGCATTCCGGGTCTCGGCCCAGTCCCAGGCGGTGAGGAGTCCCATTCCGGGGTGGACGCGGGACTGGCTGATCCGTCCCCAACCGCGGCGCTCGAAGAACCGGGCCAGAACCTCCCAGAACCTTTCCCCGTCCAGGGAAGCGGGATCCTTGCCGGGAATGCCAGCGGCAAACTCCCGAAAGAGGCCCTCTCCGGCGGCGAAGCCCGCCCTCTGAAGCGCCGAAGCGGAGGAGCCCCCCCCGGGCTCGTCCTGTCCCGCTTGGAGAATGCGGGTCAGGTCGTCCAGGCTGAGAGCGGGGAAGGTTGCCGAATGGGGTGCGGGGGCCGACTGCGGTCCGGCCGGATCGGATGCGTGGGGATTGACCATTTCGTGGTTCCGGGGTCGAGCATGGGCAGGAGAGAGCGGGAAGTGGCCCAGGGATCCTAAACCCTACAATATGGGGAGATCCCTGCATCCCCACCACCGGGAGGGGGATCCGAGGAGTGCCGTGAAGGGCCGCCTGGGGAGCGAGGTGGACCTTCCGGCGTGTGGAATGGTATCCGAACCGTGGCATCCCAAGCCGGGCCCGGGCCGAGCGCCGGAACGTGCGGCAGACCCCCGAAGCCTGAATGCGCAGGCGAGTGCAAACTTCAAGGAGAACCAGAATGGAATACGATGACGACGCCCGACTCTTCAACTTTCTATCCGGCCTGATCTGTGGGGCGGCCATCGGCGCAGGCGTTGCGCTCCTCATGGCCCCCGACTCGGGGAAGAAGACCCGGAAGCGGATCCATCGGGCGGCAGATGACCTTCGGGATACCGCAACGGACCGGTGGGAGGACATTTCCGAGGAGGTGAGGGACAAGGTGGACGAGGCCCTCAGTACCGCTCGGAAGCGCTTCTCCTGACGCAGAGATTCAACCCGATCCCCCTTCTGGAGCGGAAGAGGGACGGGGACCCCATCGATCCCGGTGACCTTCGCTCCTTCCTGCAGGGATACCTGAAGGGGGAGGTTGAGGACTACCAGATGGCCGCCTTTCTCATGGCGGTTGTCTTCCGCGGAATGGAGGATGCGGAACTGGCCGAATTCGTGGAGATCATGCTCCACTCCGGCGCAGTCCTGGATCTGGGTCATCTCCCTGCCCCCCGGGTGGACAAGCACTCCACCGGGGGGGTCGGGGACAAGGTCTCCCTCGTGCTGGCCCCCCTGGTGGCGGAAGCCGGCCTTTACGTGCCCATGATGTCGGGACGCGGCCTGGGACATACGGGCGGAACGCTGGACAAGCTCGAGTCCATTCCCGGGTTTCGGACCGACCTTCCCCTGGACCGCTTCCAAGCCGTCCTCGAGGCCGAAGGGGTGGCCATGACCGGTCAGACCCGGGAGATCGCGCCGCTGGACCGGCGACTCTACGACCTCCGCAGTGTGACCGGGACCGTGGCCTCCATCCCCCTCATCGCCGCCAGCATCATGTCCAAGAAGCTGGCGGAGGGTCTTTCCGTCCTGGTCCTGGATGTGAAGGTGGGGAGTGGAGCCTTTCTTCCAGACCCGGCACAGGCCGAGACATTGGCCCGGACCATGGTGGAGATCGGCCGACGCCAGGGCGTACCCACCTCCGCGCTCCTGACTGCCATGGATCGTCCCCTGGGGCGGAGCGCCGGAAATGCACTGGAGGTCCGAGAGGCGTTGGAGTGTCTCCGGGGCGAGGGGCCCGACGACCTCAGGACTCTGGTCCTGGAGTTGGCCGCCGAGATGCTCTACCGATCCGGTCGTTTCTCCGACCCCGGGACGGCACGGACGCGGGCGACCGAACTTCTGGACGGAGGGGCACCCCTGGAACGCTTCCGGCGAATGGTGGAGCGGCAGGGGGGCGATCCTCGCGTGGTGGATGATGCCTCCCTCCTCCCCTCCGCCGCCGAGGTGATGCCCGTGCGGGCCGAACGCGCCGGCTCGGTCCTGGAGGTCCGCCCCCTTCCGCTCGGGCAGGGTGTGGTGGAGTTGGGCGGCGGACGGACCCGCCTCGGGGAGCCCATCCATCCGGAAGTGGGCTTCGACCAGCTGGTGCAGCCGGGGGACGAGGTGGAGGCGGGCGACATCCTGGGGAGGGTGCACGCCCGGACCCAGGAGTCGGCGGAAAGAGGCGCCCGCAGGGTCCGGACGGCCATCCGGATCGGGAAGGATGGCCCTCTTCTTCTTCCCCTCGTCCAGAACCGCGTGAACCCGGACGGGACCTTGGCTGCGCCTTGGGCGTGAGGGGTCATGCTCATGTCATGGTGTTGTCCTGATATTTCTTGGTCCACAGGACAAGAGGGGCGAGGTCAGGGCTTCGTCCGGTTCCTGATGCCCAAACATTCTCCTCTGTAGAACCCCCTTCCAGACCACCTTCCCCGGGTCGCCTTTCTACTCCATCCGCAAAGCTATGCGGAGCAGGAGGAAGGCCCCTCCCGCCACCCTCTGGTCCGGCCTCTGATCCGGAGCCGCATGGTCCCGGGTTGGGGCCGGACGATCCCCTGACCTTGAAGTTTCCTGTCCGTTTGATAACATTTGCCCAGGCATTCTTTGACTGTAGGGCAAACTGAACGGGGTGGAGGCTACATCCATTTCCAAACGTCCGAACACTCTCTTCAGCACACTGCCCTCCCAGATCGCCTGAGACAGACTGACCGCCCGCGTTGCTCCTGAAGCGCAAGGAGGTGGTGCACTCCCCAGACGAAAACCGTTCGAGTGGTTCCCGGTGGCTTCACAACAGTGGGAAGGCTCCCCTGGCCACCAAGGTTTCACCAGGGATGGTGGGGAACGTACCTCCGCCGTTCCGCATGAACAGGACACAGGGCATATGAATTCCAGAACTGATTGGTTCAGCGGACTGACCTGTCTGCTGGCCCTCGCGGGGATGGTGATCTTCACCTCCCCCGTCGAGGCCCAGGAGACGGGGACGATCCAGGGAACCGTCACCGACGTCCGGACCGGAGCCCCCGTGGCTTCCGCCCAGGTCGTCATTGTCGGAACCCAGCGCGGCACCCTCTCCGCCTCGGACGGATCCTTCCGGATCCCCAACGTCACCGCGGGGGAGATCCAGGTCCGGGTCACCTTTCTTGGCTACGCCACGTCCACCCAGTCCGTCAACCTCGGTGTGGGGGAGACGGCCACGGTGAACTTCCAGCTCTCCCCCTCCGCCCTTGCCCTGGACGAGCTCATCGTCACGGGGACGGCGGGGCGGCAGGAGCGGCGGGCCCAGGCGGCCTCCATCTCCTCTCTGGACGCAGCCTCCCTGGTGGAGGTGGCGCCAGTGACCACGGTGGGGAACCTGCTCCAGGCGCGGACCGCCGGGGTGAACATCACCACCTCCTCCGGGACCGCCGGATCCACCCAGCGGATCCGCCTCCGGGGAGCAGCCTCGGTGAACCTCTCCAACGAGCCCCTGGTCATCATCGACGGGGTCCTCATGGATTCCCGGACGAACCAGCTCTTCGGCGTGGGCGGACAGGCCGCCTCCCGGCTGAATGACCTCAATCCCAACGACATCGAGTCCATCGAGATCGTGAAAGGACCGGCGGCGTCCACCCTCTACGGCTCCGACGCCTCCGCCGGGGTGATCCAGATCCGGACCAAGCGGGGTCGGGCGGGAACCCCCTTCACCCAGACCGTCTCCTATGAGTTCGGGGCCTCCGAGACGGTGTGGGACGGGGACGCCAACTTCGGCGTCTGCGACGCGGGCCGGACCCAGAACCCCGACTCCCCCTGCTTCGGTCTCCAGGCCGGGGACATCGTCTCCGACAACCCCCTCACCCGTCTGGGGGTGTGGCAGACTGGGATCGCCCACAACGTCGGGTGGTCCGGGCGGGGCGGTGGTGAGAACTTCGGATACTTCCTCTCCTTCAGTGCAAGCGAGGAGGAGGGGATCTTCCCGGGGAACGAGTTCAACCGGTATTCGGGCCGCATGAACTTCGACTTCACCCCCCGGGACGACCTCCGGCTCGACGCCTCCGTGGGGCTCAGCCGGACGGACAACCTGATGCCCCAGAACGACAACAACATCTACGGATTCCTGGGCGGGGCCATGCTGGGATCCCCCCTGAGCATCGGGGTGGACACCCGGGAGGGGTGGTTCGGGGCGAACCGCCAGGTGGAGGCCATCTCCGCCATCGAGAACTCCAACATGGCCATCCGGGTGAACCCGGTGATCACCGCCAACTATACGCCCTTCACCTGGCTCACCAACCGGTTCAGCCTGGGCGGGGACATCACCCGCTCCGAGGCCACCGACTTCTTCCCCAAGAACGATATCGGCTGGTACGGAACCGCCACCCTGAACTCAGGACAGATCTCCCACCGGCGGCAGAACCGGGACCAGATCACCCTGGACTACCTGGGGAGCGTTCGCCAGCCCGTGGGTGAGAACTGGATAGCGGACCTGGCCTTCGGGGGGCAGGCGGTGGCCACCCGGAGCGACCTGGCCGGCGCGGTGGGGCAGGGCCTCACGGTGAACACGGCCCGCTCCATCAACGCCGCGGCCCAGACCACCGGGGAGCAGCAGTACTTCGAGGAGCGCTACGGCGGCCTCCTGAGCCAGCTCGACCTGGCCTGGCAGGACCGCCTCTACTTCCAGCTCGGGGCCCGTCTGGATCGGAGCTCCGCCTTCGGTCGGGACGTGGACACCTTCTTCAATCCGAAGGTGGGCGTCTCCTACGTCGTCTCCGAGTCGGACTTCTTCCCCGTGGGTCTCGAGGGGATCTTCTCCACCCTCCGTCTCCGGACGGTATGGGGCTCCACCGGACGGTCCCCCAGCACCGGGGCCTCCCTTACCACCTTCGACTCGGCGCCCTTCGCGGTGACCCCCACGCAGGTGGCCTCGGGGGTCCTCCCCCTGAACCCGGGGAACCCCGACCTGAAGGCGGAGCGGGGCGTGGAGTGGGAGCTGGGCTTTGACGCCGGCCTCTTCAACGAGCGCATCGGCCTGGAGGTGACCTACTACGACAAGCGGTCCGAGGATCTGATCCTGGAGCGCCCCCTGGCCCCCTCCCTGGGCTTTGTGGATGACCCCTTCGTGAACATCGGGGAGCTCAAGAACTCGGGGTGGGAGGTTGGGTTGAACTCCCGGATCGTGGACCTTCCCAACTTCGCGTGGGATGCCCGGCTGAACTTCTCCACCAACACCAACGAGGTCACGGACCTGGGTGACGTGGCGCCCTTCGGCGCCGAGCAGCGCGTCATTCCCGGGTTCCCGGCCTTCGGGCGGTGGACCCACGTGGTCCGTGAGTTCGACATGGCCAACAACCGGGCCATCGTCTCCGACACGGTGGAGTTCATCGGGAACCCCAACCCCGGGAACGAGGGGAACTTCTCCTCCACCTTCACCCTCTTCCAGAACTTCCGGGTCTACGCCCAGGTGGACTGGATGCGGGACTACACCCTCTACAACAACACCGACCAGTTCCGGGAGCGGCAGTTCGGCACCGGGGAGCGGTGGGTGCGTCGGGCTGACACCGACGTCATCAGTGAGGAGGAGCGACTCCGGCGCTTCGGGCCCTTCATCACCGAGGATGGTCGCAGCCTGAGCGCCTCGGCGGTGAACGATGCCTACTACGAGGACGCCAGCCATGTGCGCTTCCGGGAGCTCACGGTGAGCTATACGCTCCCGCTGGAGCTGGCCCAGGCCTTCCGGGCCCGGGGCGCCACCATTTCTCTGGGTGCGCGGAATCTGCAGCTCTGGACGGACTACAACGGTCCCGATCCCGAGGTGAATGGGTTGGCTACCGCCAACTTCAGCCGCTGGGACTTCCTGACGCTGCCCCAGCCCCGGCGCTTCATCGGCCGGGTCAACCTCACTTTCTGACGCCGGAACAGGAGAGAATCATGAAGAACCGACTGAATACTCGACGGTTCCGGCTTCCGGTCCACCTGGCCCTTGCGGGCATCCTCACGGTGGCCGCGGCCGGCTGCGAATCCTTCTTTGAAGTCCGAACCCCCAACGTCATCGATGCCGAGGACATCGATCCCATCGCCGACGGGACCGTATTCTCCCGGTCGGCCTTCCAGACCCTGGGATCCGCCTATGGCGACGTGATCCGCCATACGGCCTGGTTTACCAACGAGGCATGGGTAGGAGACACCTTCCCCACCCGGAACGAGTTCGGGCGCCGGGCCATCGACGACCGAAACGGCACCTTCCGGGATGAGGTGTGGATCCCCCTCACCCGGGGCATCTCCCAGGGGGAGCAGGCTGTGGAGGCGCTGGCCGGCGTCCAGGGACAGGAGCTGAATGTGGCCCGGGCCTCCCTGACCTCCGCCTACGGACTCACCCTCATGGGGGAAGCCTTCTGCGAGGGGACCATGCGGCAGCCGGGTAACGAACCCGGCCCCCTCATGTCGGTGGAGCAGACCCTCGAGGCAGCTCTCCCCCGCTATGATCAGGCCATCGAGCTGGCCGGGGGGCTCACCGGAGCCGAGGCCGCGAACATCCTCAACGCTTCCCGGGTGGCCAAGGGACGGACCCTCCTGCAGCTGGGGCGGACCGCCGATGCCATCGCCGCCGTCCAGGGGGTGCCCTCCGACTTCGAGTTCCTGGTGCCCTTCGTGGACGACCCGGGGAACCGGGGTCGGCTGGGGAACGGGGTCTACTTCTTCTCCGCCGGAGGTAGCCGCGAGGCCTTCGTGGTGCCGCCCCACTACCGGGAGATGGGGCAGGATCTGACCGGGGACCCGACGGACCCCGTGGGGGACCCCCGGATCCAGTTCTTCGACTCCGGGCGTCCGGCCCAGGACAACACCCTCCAGCTCTGGTCCCAGCTCAAGTACCCGAGCTGGTCGGCGTCCATCCGCCTCGCCTCGGGGCTGGAAGCCCGGTACATCGAGGTGGAGGCCCGGAACGACCCGGTGGAGATGCTGGGCTTCATCAATGAGCGACGCGCCGCCGGTGGACACGGCCCCTACGAGGGGGACGACCTCCTGGGCGAGCTCATGGCCCAGCGCTCCATCGACTTCTGGCTGGAGGGGAAGCGGATGGGCGACTGGCGCCGGAACCCCGGCTCCGTCCCCAACATCCTCGAGCCCGGGGACAACTACTACAAGCCCGAGGTAGGGACGGTCTTCGACCAGACCTGCTTCCCGCTTCCCTTCGACGAGCGGACGAACAACCCGAACATCAGCTGAACCCGAACCCCGTTCGGGAACCGCGGGAACGCGGGTCACCCGGACGACGGAAGGGGGGAGGGCCTGGTCAGGCCCTCCCCCCTTTTCACGTGGCGGTCCTGGCGGATTCTTCCCCCATCACCCGTATCGGATCGAAGGCGAAGGGCGGCACTGGATTGAAGTCGAACCCGAGTTCCGGGGCGTGAGGTTGTGGCGGAAGGGGGATCTGGCGTCGGGGTTGTAGGAGGGGGTGGAGTTCGATCACCCGGTGGAGTGGCCCCTGGATGCCCGGGGGTACCATGTGGCCGCCGTGCTCAGCGACTCCCGGGAGGTCCAGACCGTGGGCTTCTTCCGGCGGAGCGCCGTCCCCGCCCCACCCTGAACCTGAAGGCCTTGGCTGTGAAGCCCGTGGCCCGTTGACGCCCTCGAACGGCGTCGCCCTCAAACCGCCTCAACCCCAGCGCCGGAACTCGATCCCTTCCTCCTGGAAGGCGGACTCCAGTTCGTCCGCCCGGGCCCTGAGGGTACGGAGCGCCAGGTCGCACTTGGATCCTGACTCCGGAGGAGCAGCGATCACCTCCACCGGAACGGATCGCTCCCCTGCGACATCCTCCGCCCACAGGGCGTGGTGGGAGGTGTCGAAGGTGAAGACGGCAGTGGTGGCGGTGGTGGTCATGATATGGCGTCGGGAGGGCGGTGGACTTCAGGGCCAGCGGGGGACCCGGATCCGGCCACTGGTGTCGTCACAGGGCTCCGTGGGCTCGGTTCCCGGAAGGAAGAACTCGGTGTAGCGCCGGTTCTCCGGGCACCACTGAGAGGCCAGGAGCCCCGTGCGGTTGTCCACCTGGAGGGAGATGAGCCCCTCGGTGGACCAGGGCTCAGGGATTTCCAGGAGGGGGGGTGTTCCACCGCCTCCACCATTCGCCTCCTCTTCCGTACCCATATAGACCTGGCGCATGAAGTCCCCCCATACCGGGGCCGCATCGCCGCCCCCGGTGGCCCCGGTGTAGATCCGCTGGGGCCGATCCATCCCGAACCAGACCGCGGCCTGGATGTCGGGGGTGAACCCCACGAACCAGACGTCGGTGGAGTTGTTGGTGGTCCCCGTCTTTCCGGCAGCCGGGACCTCGTAGGGGAGTCCGCCCACATTCCGCACACCATTGGCGGCGGTGCCCCGGTCCACCACGTCCTCCATCAGGGAAACCATGAGCCGAGCCGCGAGGGGATCCAGGACCTGGGTCCGTTCGGGCTGGGGCTCCCAGAGCACCTCGCCGTCGGCGCTCTCCACCCGAAGGATGGGGAAGGGTCGGACCTTGGTGCCCAGGGCGGCGAAGGCGGAATAGGCCTCGGCCATCTGGATGGGGAGGACATCGGGGGAGCCGATGGCGATGGAGGGGAAGCGGGGGATCTCGGTGCGGATGCCGAGACGGCGGGCGGTCTGGGCCACCGTCTCCAGCCCCACCTCCTCATCGGCCAGCTTGATGGCCACCATGTTGATGGAGCGTCGGAAGGCCTCCCGAAGGGTCATGTCCCCGTCGAAGTCCCCGGAGAAGTTCTGGGGACGCCACTCCGTTCCGTCCACCTGGCTTCGCACCACAGGGGCGTCGGCGAGGATGTAGGAGGCCGGAATCCCCGCGGCCATGGCCGCCGCGTAGACGAAGGTCTTGAAGGAGGAGCCGGGCTGACGCCGGGCCTGCAGCGCCCGGTTGAAGCGGGACTGCTCGTAGTCCCGTCCACCCACCAGGGCCCGGACCGATCCGGTGTGGGGGTCCAGGGCCACGAACATTCCCTGGAGATAGGGGGAGTTGGACTCGGCGAAGGCTTCTCGGCGATCGGCGGTCTCCTCGTACTTCGGGTGCCGGAACCCGGGTCGTGACTCCACCCGGTTGAATCCCCGCTCCATGGCGCCCTCGGCGGCCCGCTGCATCCCCACGTCCAGGGTGGTGTGGATCTGGAGTCCCCCGGTGTAGACCTGGCTTCCGAAACGGGACTGGACGATCTGCCGGACCCACTCGGTGAAGTAGGGAGCGTCGGTGCCGGATCCGTCGGCCCGCTCCGAGGGGAGGGGATGGGCCTGCCACTCCGAGGCTTCCTGGCGGGAGAGGAACCCCTCTCGGGCCATCCGATCCAGCACCAGGTTCCGACGGCTCCGAGCCGCGTCCTGGTTCCGGAGGGGGGAGTAGTACATGGGGCGGTTGGCGATGGCGGCCAGCATGGCCGCTTCCGCGGGGTTCAACTCCAGGGCGTCCTTCCCGAAGTAGTTCCGGGCCGCGGTCTGGATCCCCCACCAGCCATGTCCCAGGTTGATCTGGTTCATGTAGGCTTCGAGGATCTGTTCCTTCGAGTAGGCCCGCTCCAGCTCCAGCGCCACCTGGAGTTCCTTCAGCTTCCGCTCCACCCGCTTCTCGAAACCGATGGTCTCGAACATGTTCCGGGCGAGCTGCTGGGTGATGGTGCTTCCTCCCCCGCCGCGGAAGGAGCCGGTGACCGCCACGCCCAGCACCGCCCTTGCGACGCCCCGGCCGTCTACGCCCTGGTGCCGGAAGAAGCGACGGTCCTCCACCGCGATGAAGGCCTGGGGGACATGGGAGGGGAGCGCCTGATAGGCCACAGGCGTACGGCGCTCGATCCCCAGTTCCCCGATGAGCTGCCCATCGTGGCTGAAGACCTTCGACGTCTGCTGCGGCTCCCAGGTGTGGATCTGGGCGATGGATGGGCAGTCGACGCAGAGGTTCCGCCAGGCGCCCCATCCGAAGCCGATCCCCAGGGCCAGGATGAAGAGCAGGGGAACCCATACCCAGGGGAGACGGAGGGCCCTTCCGGCCATCCTCCCACCCGAGGCGGCGCCTTCTCGAACCCGGGACCACGACGTCTGCTTCTTGCCCATGCCTCTCACGGATGTCGGCGAGCCCCACCCTCCCCCGGCCCTCCAGAATGGAGAGCCTCGGGAGGGATCCGGAAGACGCTCTTCCGGGGGCGGCACCAGCGAACCCTTTCAAACCCCGCGTGCAGTACCCCGATCTCCTCAGGCGGGTCCTGAATGGTCCCGGGAGGACGGGTTTCCCCAGGGGAAGCGGGGGCGAGCACCGCAGAGGTCAAGCATCAGGGTCGCCTTCCATAGGGGGGAGCGTCAAGTCTCGCCATCGGCTGATGCGATGGGCGTGACGTCAGGGTTCCCGGCGGGTCCAGATGGCGATGACCCCACACCCTGCGTCGGGGGTCAGGAACTCCGGGGGAATTCCGCTCAGGCCCCTGTAGACCTCGATCCCCTCGATGTCCGACGGTGAGGCCAGGTCATCCACCGGCACTCCGTCCAGGGGTGAGAGCCCTCCACCTCCCGCCATGAGCACCCTCCGGGAGGCCAGGACGCCGTCCACGAAGACCTGCACCGGGCAGGCGCCCGAGGACCGGGCCGGGCCCGGGGGGATCATGGAGACGAGCCGGTTCGAGCCAAACCCTGGTCCAGAGGTGATCCGGATCCCCGGCACCGCCTGGAGGAGGTCGGTGAGTCGGGAGGGACTCCGCCGTTCCACGTCCTCCCGGGTGAGGAAGGTACCGCCAACCCCCCGCTCCCGCCGGAAATGGAATCCCTCCAGGATGGGAGAGGTGGCCCGGCGGCGGGAGGTGATCTCCAGGGGAGCGAGGGGGATGGCCTCAGGGTGGACCCTGAGCACCACGGTGAGCACCTCGCCGGCCTCGACCCGGCCGTAGTCCGTGGCCGTGGTGGCGTACCCGATCCGGGTGGCACGGAGCCGGAAGGATCCACTGGGGACCCGGGGGAGGAGGAACACCCCCTCGCCATCCGAGGTGGCCGAGGCTCGGACCCGGTTCCGGGGGTCCAGGAACTCCACCTGCACCGCCGGAACCCCTTCCCCCGTGGTCTCGTCCATCACCTGTCCCCGGATGGCCCCCTCCACAGGGACGGCCTGAGCGAAGGCGGGCCGGGTGAGAACCGGCACCAGCAGCCCCGCTGTAAGGGCTGCGATCAAGAGGGCAGGGGCGCGTGCAAACATGCAATGATAGATAGTGGGCGTTCCCCGGGCTCGCCAAGGGCCGTAGGGGCCCGATCGGGGGGTGAGGAGCGGATGCCCGGGATCGGGGGACGGCTGTACATCCTTCATACCTGAGTCGATCTTAGAGTGCCTTTGAAGAGGTAGAGGGGCCACCATCGGAAGGAGCCTGGATGGACAACTCGGAGACCGGAACCACGCCCCCCGGGGGGCATCCCCGCATGGTGGCACCGGAGGAACAGCTTCGGGCGGCCTCCCGTGCACCCCTCTCCCCCTCCTTTGCCCCCACCCGAGTGGAGAAGCCCTGGGGATACGAACTCATCTGGGCGCACACCGAGTACTACGTGGGGAAGATCCTCCACATCCGGGAAGGGGAAGCCTTCTCCCTCCAGTTCCACGAGGAGAAGGACGAGACCCTTCACCTCCTCCGCGGCCGTGTCCGGCTGCAGGTGGGCCCGGGATTGGACGCACTGGAGGAGCGGGTCCTGGAGGAGGGGGAGAGCCTCCGGATCGAACCGGGCACCCTTCACCGGATGGAGGCCCTCACCGACGTGGACCTCCTGGAGGCCTCCACCCCTGAACTGGATGACGTGGTCCGGGTTCGGGACCGCTATGGCCGGGGAAACCCGGGATGAGCGGTCCCGGGAAGGCTGGGACGGGCGGCGGGGCGGAAGAGGTGCAGGTGGTGGTGGCGCTGGGAAGCAACCTGGGGGATCGGGAATCCCACCTTCGGGAAGGGGTCCGGGCCCTGTCCGGATTTCTCCATGTCGAGCGGGTGTCCCGGATCGTTGAAACGCCTCCGTGGGGGGATAAGGACCAGGGCCCGTTCCTGAACGTCGTGGTCCTGGCGCGCACGGACCGTTCGCCCCGGGAGCTCATGGACGACCTCCTCCGGGTGGAGCGGTCCCAGGGGCGCCTCCGGACCCGGCCGGGCGGGCCCCGCACCCTGGACGCGGACCTCATCCTCCACGGCGACGCGGTCCTCCGGGAGCCCGGGCTCACCCTTCCCCATCCTCGCTGGCACCTGCGGACCTTCGTGGCCCTTCCCCTGCTGGAGGTGTTTCCCCACGGAACGGACCCGGAGACGGGGGTCTCCCTCGCGGAGCGGGTGGCTCCGGAGGTCTTCCGGGAGCCTCACCAGGACCGGGGCGCCCTTTCGGGATGGGAGGCGGAGGTAGGCCTGGCAAAGGAGGGGCGGTGAAGGAGGAGGACGGGCTCTCCGGGCTTCCCGGGTTCTCTCCGAAGACCCCCCCTGTTTGGGTCCAGACCGGTGCAGGGGAGCGCTACCCGGTGCTCGTGGGGGGCGGGGGGATCGAGGCGCTTCCCGATCTTCTTTCCCGCCGTGCGCCGGCCCATCGCTACGCCCTCATTGCCGACGCCAATGTGGACGGGCTCCACGGGGAGCGGGTCCTGGGACTTCTGAGATCCACCGGGGCCCGGGCTTCTCGCTTCCCCTTTCCGGCAGGGGAGCGTCACAAGTCCCGAAAGGAGTGGGTTCGCCTCACCGACGCCCTCCTGGAGTGGGGGATGGGACGGGACGGCTGCGTGGTGGCCCTGGGAGGGGGCGTGACGGGGGATCTGGCGGGATTTGTGGCTGCGACCTTCATGCGAGGTGTGCCGGTGGTGCACGTTCCCACCTCGCTGGTGGCCATGATCGACTCCTCCGTGGGAGGGAAGACCGGGGTGGATGTCCCGGCAGGCAAGAACCTGGTAGGGGCTTTCCACCCCCCTCGGTTCGTGCTGGCCGATCCGGAACTGGCGCGCACCCTTCCCCGGGGTGAGCGGGCCCAGGGACTGGTGGAGGCCATGAAGCACGGGGCCATAAGGGACCGGGACTACCTGACCGGGCTGGAGGCGGCGGCCGATGCGCTCCTGGACGGCGATCCGGACCAGACCACCGCCGCCGTGCGGCGGTCGGTGGAAATCAAGGCCGAGGTGGTGAGCCAGGACGAGCGCGAGGGAGGCCTGCGGCAGATCCTGAACTTCGGGCACACT
The DNA here is from genome assembly GCA_007695225.1 of Gemmatimonadales bacterium. Lineage (GTDB taxonomy): Bacteria > Gemmatimonadota > Gemmatimonadetes > Longimicrobiales > Gaopeijiaceae > T3Sed10-66. Next base: position 66,801 of record REED01000110.1, on the reverse strand, counting down.
CTCGGTCATGCCCTGGAGCAATGCTCCACGTACCGGATTCCCCATGGGTCGGCCGTGGCGGTGGGGATGGTGCTGGAGGCCCTGTTGGGGGAACGCCTGGGCGTCACGGAGGAAGGCACCTCCCGGGAGTTGATTCGTGCCCTGGAGAGGTTGGATCTCCAGGTGGATCCAGGCGGAAGCCTCCCATCGTCGGTGCGGACCCTCCTCCAGAATGGTACGGCGCTGGTCGATGCCACCCGCATGGACAAGAAGGCCCGGAGCGGGGAGACCCGCTACGTTCTCCTTCGCAGGTGCGGGGAGGTGGACCCTGGGTCGGGGTGGAGCCGTCCCATTTCCGGAGAGTCGGTCCGGGGTCTCCTTCTCTCCATATTCGCTTCGTGACCCGGAGCGACGGGACCGGGATGGGGTCCGGTCCCCGGAGGATCCAGGGCGGGGGAGGTTTGACGCTCATTTTCCCCAGTTCTATTCTATTCGGTCTGCCCCTTCATGCTTTCCCCTTCAGGAGGTGACATGGCGCTCACCGAGCGCACCCCGGGACCGACCATCTCCCAGGTCCTGTCCCACCGATCGGAGGAGGACCCGGATGGGGACTTCCTCGTCCTGAAGGACCGCACCCTCTCCTTTGCCCAGGTGGAGGAGGAGGCCCTGGCACTGGCACGCGCCCTCAACGGACTGGGTGTGGGACGGGGGGACCGGGTCGCCCTGATCCTGCCCGGATGTCCCGAGTTCGTCAGCTCCTTCTTTGCCCTGGCCCAGCTGGGTGTGGTGGCGGTTCCCCTGAACCCCCGACTGGCTGAGGGGGAACTGCGCTACATGCTCCGACACTCGGAAGCGGTGGCGGCCATCACCGTGGAGTCCTTCCACGGCGTGGATTACCTGCAGCTCTTCGAGGACCTCCTCCCTCAGCTCCCCGAGCTCCAGTACCTGGTGACGGTGGGAGAGGAGGACCTCTGGTACGATGACCGGATCTTCCAGTTCGAGGACCTGGTTTCGGCGGGAAGTGACCGGGAGGCTCCGGCGCCGACCCTGGACCCCGACGAGACCCTGGGGGCCATTGTCTATACCTCTGGGACCACGGGGAAGCCGAAGGGGGTGGAGTTGACCCATGGAAACCTCATCTACTCCGCCGGTGAGGCGGCCCAGGCGCTGGGATTGACCTCCCGGGACCGGGTCTTCGGGGTGACGGCCCTCTTCCATGTCTATGCCCTGGCCCAGGGCATTCTTGGCTGCGCCCTGTCCGGGGCCGCCCTGATTCTCCAGGAGGAGTTCGATCCTGAGGAGGCCCTGGACCTCATCGAGGCATGTGGGGCGACGGTCCACTACGGTGTGCCCACGATCTTTACCGCCGAACTTCGGGCCCAGCAGGCCCGGGCCCGGAACCTCTCCTCGCTCCGCACGGGTGTGGTGGCAGGGGCGCCCATGCGAGAAGAACTCTTCGCCCAGGTGGAGGCGGAACTGTGTCCCCATCTGCTCACCGGGTATTCCCTCACCGAGACGGCCTCGATCCTCGCCATGAGCCATCCCGGAGACTCGGAGGAGAAGCGACGCTATACCGTGGGACGGCCTTTGAAGGGAACCGAGGTACGGGTCCTGGAAAAGGACGGTACCCCCCTCCCGGTGGAGAGCCTGGGAGAGATCGCCGTGAAGGGTCCGGGGACCATGCGGGGATACTACCGCCAGCCCATGGAGACCCGGAACTCGTTCACCGCCGATGGATTCCTCCTCACCGGTGACCTGGGAATCCTGGATGAGGAGGGGTTTGTCCATTTGGTGGGTCGGAGGAGAGAGGTTATCATTCGGAGCGGCAACAATGTCTACCCCCGTGAGGTGGAGGATCGGCTTCACGCCCATCCGGCAGTACATGACGTGGCTGTGGTGGGGATACGGGATGAGTTGTTGGGGGAGGCGATCTGTGCTGCCGTGGTTCCCGTGGAGGGAGCCATCGTGACGGCTGCCGAGATCCGGGACTGGTGTCTCGAGTCGCTGGCCGAGTACAAGGCGCCGGACAGGGTCCGGTTCCTCGATGAACTTCCCATGACTGGAACCGGGAAGGTCCGACGGGTAGAGCTGACCCGCCTGATGGAGGCGGAAGGACAATTCCTGTCGGAATGAAGCGCCGGGAGACTTCCCCGACCCTCTCCCCGTCGGCCCAGCCGGAGATTCCGGATCCGGGCCGGGGACGAAGGTGGGGAGGTTTCGCGGCTTGATTGCATGTTCAGCTGCGAACCCAAGACGAGACCAAATGAGTTCAGCCTTTGCAAGGGCTCCCCACACCGAGGGGACGCCCCACAACCCTGCCTCCGTCGCCGTACACGCTCCCAATGCCGGCCTCCTCATCGACTTCGACAATGTCACGATGGGGATGCGGAGCGACCTTTCCAAGGAACTGAAGAACCTGCTCCGCTCGGATATCATCCGGGGGAAGGTGACGGTTCAGCGAGCCTACGCCGACTGGCGGCGCTATCCCCAGTACATCGTCCCCCTCTCCGAGGCCTCCATCGACCTGATCTTCGCTCCCGCCTACGGGAGTAGTAAGAAGAACGCCACCGACATTCGGATGGCCATCGATGGAATGGAGCTGGTGTTCACCCGTCCGGAGATCGGGACATATATCCTCCTGACCGGGGATTCTGATTTCTCCTCTCTGGTCCTGAAGCTCAAGGAATACGGGAAGTACGTCATCGGTGTGGGGATCCAGGAATCCTCCTCGGACATCCTGGTCCAGAACTGCGACGAATACTATTCCTACACCGCACTCACCGGGCTCCGTAAGACCGGGGACGACACTCGTTCGGCCCTCGATCCCTGGGTCCTGGTGGAGAAGGCGGTGGAGCAGATGGTGAAGCGGAAGGACGTGATGCGCTCCGACCGCCTCAAGCAGGTGATGCTGGAGATCGACGGCGGCTTCGACGAGAAGAGCTACGGCTTCAGCAAGTTCTCCCGATTCCTCACTGAGGCGGCCCAGAAGGGTCTCATTCAGCTCCGGAAGATGGAGAACGGACAGTATGAGATCATCTCCGGATCCGACGGGGCCTCCGCGTCCAGCCGGGAAGGGAGCCGGGACACCCGAAGCCGGGACTCAGGGGGGCGAAGCCGGGACTCAAGGAGCCGTTCCGATCGGGCCGGGGGACGGAGCCGGGAAGTCAGCCGGAGCGAGCCGGCCGTCGTCCCGTCAGCCGAAGGCGCCGCGTCCGCCGGGGCCGCCACTGCCCCTGGAACTACCGCCGCATCCGGACCGACCGGGGAGACCGGTGCCGCGCCGGAGGGGCGTAAGGACCTCCAGCCGGCCTACGATCTCATGATCGAGGCGCTGAAGGACCTTCTGGAGGACCAGGACTCCGACACCGTCCGGGACTCGGATGTGAAGCGCCGCATGCTGGCCCTCCAGGAGTCCTTTGACGAGTCCACCATGGGGTTCTCCAAGTTCTCCCTCTTCCTGCGTCAGGCCCATGACCACGAGGTCATCGACCTTCGGAAGACGGACAGCGGAAACTACGAGGTGGCCATTCCGGCGAAAGGACCGAGAGCGCAGGCATCAAAGGCCGAGGCTCCGAGGGAGGAGCCTTCGAAGAAGGAGGCTCCGAAGGCGGAGGTGAAGTCCCGCCGGGACGAGAAGCCCGAGGCGAAGTCCCCGGAGCCCGCTGATGAGTCGCCCGAGCGGGAGGCCCCGAAGACGGCAGCGCCGGCAGCCCAGGACCCGGCTCGGCGCCTCCGCCCCCGACTCTCCTCCCGGCGACGGGGTGGAAAGGACGAGCCGCCCCCCCTTCTGGAGGGCCAGGCGCCGGGGGCTGTTTCGTCCTCGACCCGGGGGAAGGAGCAGAAAGAAGCGACTGCCAAGGACGCTCCTGCAAAGCGGACCCCTGCAAAGCAGACCCCTGCAAAGCAGACGCAGGACACCGGGACCCCGACCGAGAAGCCTGCGGGCTCCCGGGCATCGGAGAAGAAGGCCCCGGCTCCCAGGAGTCGTGCCGGCAAGGCCGAAGCCACCCCGACGCCGACGGCCGAGGGAGCATCGGTGGACGTGGAGGCCCTGCGCCTTCCCACCGATCCCGATGCCGTGGTCCAATACCTCACGAATTCCTATAAGGGCGTAGGGAAGAAGACGGCCGAGACCCTTGTGGAAGCACTGGGAGACAACCTCTTCCCAACGCTCCAGGAGGACCCGGGCCGGATCCGCTCTCTCCTCCCGCCCGCCCGGGCCGAGAAGGTGCTGGAGGGTTGGAGCGCTGATCATGCCCGGCGATCAGGGGGGGACTCCGAGGCTTCCGGGACGTCTGAGGCGGGGGCAGATACCTCTGAGGAGGACGCGAAGGCGGCGTCCGGAGGTCGGCGTCGCGGTGGCCGTCGGACCCGTGGTGGCGGCCGCGGCTCTCGCTGAGCCACCAGTCGTCGGTAATGACCCGCCTGCGACCTTCTCCATGGAACGCCACGCCGTATTCGGCGTGGCGTTCTTGCGTGGAGGGCAGGGAGAGGGAGACGCCGAATGGCCCGGTCAATCCACTCCCCCCCGAATGGTTCCGGAGGCCGGTGGTGCGGGTGGCCCAGGATCTCCTGGGGTGCCATCTGATCTCGGAGGTGGAGGGCGCCGTCACGGCGGGTCGAATCGTGGAGACTGAAGCCTACGGCGGCCCCGAGGATCCGGCATCCCATGCCGCCGTCCGAAGTGGACGAACCCCTCGGAATGCCCCCATGTTCGGTCCTCCGGGTACCGCTTATCTCTACCTCAGCCATGGTGTCCACTGGTGCTTCAACGTGGTCACAGGACGGGAGGGGGAGCCCCAGGCGGTCCTCATCCGGGCCCTGGAGCCCGTGGCGGGTCTGGAGGTCATGACGGCTCGCCGGGGTGGGCGGGCGCCCCTGGCCAGCGGCCCAGGTCGACTGGCACAGGCCCTGGGGCTGGACGGATCCCTGAACCGACATCCGCTCCAGCGGGCCCCCGTCCTCATCCTGGGTGGGGAACCTGTGGATCCAGCCATGGTGGCGAGGTCGGGGCGCATCGGGATTCGACAGGCCCGGGAACAGCCGCTCCGCTTCTACCTTCGGGACCACGCCTGTGTCTCTTCGGGGCCCCACCACCCGGGTGCGTCCCCTCCGCCCCCCTCGAACAAGGGGGGTTCCCCTTCCGGGAACTGAAGCGCTGCCCATGACCGATCCCACCTGGGTGTCTGTCCTCCCTCCGGTCCTGGCCATTGTCCTGGCCATCTGGACCCGGCAGGTGTACCTCTCGCTCGCTGCAGGGGTCTGGATGGGCTGGATGATCGTGGAGGGGTGGAGCCCCTTCTCCGCGGTGGGGCGATCCATCGCCGAGACGGTGGCGGTCCTCTCCAGCGCGGGCAACGCCAACGTCATCCTCTTCACCCTGGTCATCGGCGCCCTCATCGCCACACTGGAGACCTCGGGGGGGGTGCGGGGATTCGTCCACTTCCTGGAGACCCGGAAGTGGGTGAACACCCCTCGCCGAGCCCAACTCCTGGCTTGGGTCATCGGTGTCATCATCTTCATCGAGTCCAACATCACCGTCCTCGTGGCGGGATCGGTCTCCCGACCCCTCTTCGACCGGTATCGGGTCTCCCGGGAGAAGCTGGCCTACCTCATCGACTCCACGTCAGCGGCCATCTGCATCCTGATCCCCCTCAATGCCTGGGGGGCCTACAACCTGGGGATCCTGGACTCGCTGGGGGTCGAGAACGCCCTGGGGGTATTCCTGGGGGCGATCCCATTCAACTTCTACGCCATAGCCGCCATCCTGGTGGCGCTGGCCACGGTGATCTGGCGAGTGGATCTGGGGCCCATGGGCAAGGCGGAGCGTCGGACCCGGGACACGGGAGCCGTCCTGTGGCCGGGGGCCCAGCCCATGATCGACGAGGGCATCCTCTCCCCGGAACCCAACGACCGGATCCCCGCTCGGGCGCTGAACATGGTGGTTCCCATCGTGGTCATGGTGGTGATGATGCCGGTAGGTTTATGGATCACCGGGGAGGGGGATCTCCGCGCGGGGTCCGGCTCCACTTCGGTGCTCTGGGCGGTGCTGGCGGCGCTGGCGTCGGCGTGGATCCTCCTCCTCATCCAGCGCGGATCCACCGTGGATGAACTCACCCGGACCGGGCTCAAGGGGGCCGGGGGACTGGTCCCTCTGGCCCTCATCCTCCTTCTGGCCCTGGCGCTCGGGGATGTGGCCAATGCCCTGGGGACGGGGCCCTACGTGGCTCAGGTGACCGCAGGAGTCCTTCCTCCGGTCATCTTCCTTCCCCTGGTCTTCCTGGTCTCGGCGGGGATTGCCTTCTCCACCGGAACCAGCTGGGGGACGTTTGCCATCATGCTCCCCATCGCGGTGCCGGCGGCCATCACCCTGGGGCTCCCCCCGTCGCCCTTCCTGGCGGCGGCCCTCTCCGGGGGGATCTTCGGGGACCACGCATCTCCCATCTCCGACACCACCATCATCTCTTCCATGGCGGCGGCCACCGACCACATCGACCATGTGCGGACCCAGCTCCCCTACGCCGCGATCGCAGGGATCCTGGCCATCCTTGGGTTCGCGTTGGTGGGAGCAGGGATGTGACGCGGGATCGCCTCGGGGGCTCCGGGGTAGCGGGGCCGGCTTCCTTCTGAATACTGGAGACGGGGGCTGGAGACCGTGCGGGGATGTGATGAAGCACGACGTGGTTTGACCGAGAGGATTTGGGTGACGTGCGTGACGATGCAAGACAAGTGTGACGATACAAGACAAGTGAACCTGAACCGTGGAGTTGGTCCGTGAACATCCTGGTATGCGTGAAGCGGGTCCCCGATACCGAAACCCGGGTCCGTGTAGGATCTGATGGGACATCCATCGATTCTTCAGGAGTGAAGTTCGTCCTGAGCCCCTATGATGAATTTGCGGTGGAAGCGGCACTCCGTCTGAAGGAGGCCCGGGGCGAAGGCGAGGTGGTGGCGGTGTCCCTGGGGGACGATTCCTCCCAGGAGACCCTCCGTAGCGCCCTGGCCATGGGAGCGGACCGCGCGGTCCTCCTCCAAGGGGAGGTGAGCCTGGACGGCCTGGCCACGGCCCGGGCCCTGGCCGCTGAGGTGGAAGCCCACGACGCTTCCCTGGTCCTTCTGGGCGTGAAGGCGGCGGATGACGACCAGCAGCAGGTGGGCCCCATGTTGGCGACCCTCCTGGGCCGTCCCTGCGCCACCGCCGTCTCCTCCTTCGAAGTGAAGGACGGGGCCGTGGTCTGCCGGAGGGGCGTGGACGGCGGGACGGAAACGGTGGAACTCCCCCTTCCCGCAGTCCTCACCATCACGAAGGGAGAGTATGAGCCGCGCTACGCGTCCCTGAAGGGGATCATGGCGGCGAAGCGGAAGCCCCTGGAGAGCAAGGAGGCGGCCGTCTCCGACTCCCGAATCCGGGTGGCCGCCATGGAGCTCCCTGCGGAACGCAGTGGCGGCAGGATCGTCGGAGAGGGCCCCGATGCCGTGCCTGAGCTCCTTCGCCTCCTCCGGGAAGAAGCCAACGTGCTCTGAACTCCGGCTGCCTGAAGAGCTGGATATCCCATTCCGAGAAAACCAGGAGATCTAGAGATATGTCGAAGGTGCTGGCAGTAGTGGAGCAGCGAGGAGGATCGCTTCGAGGCACGGCCCGGGAGGTCATGACGGCGGCGGCGACGCTGGCGTCGGAACTGGGGAGCGAAGCCCATGCCCTGATCCTGGGTGGCCCCGGCGTCACGGCGGCGGCAGGGGAGTTGGGTTCCTACGGGGCCGCGGCGATCCATGTGGTGGAGGATGCCGCCCTGGAGGACTACCACCCCGATGGCTACCCGCAGGTGGTGACCCGGGTGATCCGGGATGGAGACTATGGCGTCGTTCTCTTTGCCGCGTCGGCTCAGGGGAAAGACCTGTCCCCCCGGGTGGCGGCCCATCTGGATGTCCCCCTGGCCACTGACGCCACGGGACTCTCGGTTCAGGGAGGCGAGGTGGAGATCCTTCGTCCGGTCTATGCCGGGAAGGCCTTCACCCGGCTCACCATCCAGGCCTCGCCCGTCCTGGCGTCCCTTCGCCCCAACGTCTTCCAGCCCCGGGAAGCGCCGGCGGCGGGGGCGGTGCACCCTGTCCCCTTCAGCGAGGATCCCGCTTCCTGGCCCACCAAGGTCCTGGGCTTCGAGAGCACCGGGGGCGATGTCCCCGACGTTTCCGAAGCGTCGGTGGTGGTCTCCGGAGGGCGGGGCATGAAGGGACCGGAGCACTGGGCCCTCCTGGAGCAGCTCCGGGAGGCCCTGGGGAGTGAAGCCGGGCTTGGAGCCTCCCGGGCCGTGGTGGATGCCGGGTGGCGGCCCCACGGAGAGCAGGTGGGCCAGACCGGGAAGACGGTGGCGCCGAAGCTCTACTTCGCGGTGGGAATCTCAGGAGCCATCCAGCACCTGGCGGGGATGCGGACCGCCGGAACGATCGTGGCGGTGAACCGGGATGCGGACGCTCCCATCTTCAAGGTGGCGGACTACGGCATCGTGGGAGATGCCTTTGAGGTGGTCCCGCGCCTCAGCCAGGCCATCCGGGAACTCCGGGAAGGGGCCTGACCTTCGAGACGTCCGTCGGGGAGAATCCCGCGGACAGGTAGCACAGGCAGGGCCGCCGGGAAGGGAAGGCGAGAGCCGGAGCGACGGGCCGTGGGAGGATTCCCGCGGCCCGTCGTGTCGCGTCAGCGTCGCACCGGACTGGGGCGCCGACCCAGGAACTGGACCGGATCGACAGGGCGCCCACCCTTCCAGACCTCGAAGTGGAGGTGGGGAGCGGTGACCCGTCCGGTAGCTCCACTGAGGCCGATCTGCTGCTCCCGGCGAACCTCCTCTCCGGTGCGGACCTGGATCTGGGAGAGATGGGCGTAGACGGTGAGGGCCCCTCGGGCGTGCTCCAGCCAGATCACCTGTCCGTATCCCCCCATCTCCCCGGCAAACCGGACCCGTCCGCCCAGAACCGCCAGAACCGGCGTACCCGTGGGGACCCGGAGGTCCACGCCGTGATGGGCCGAGGGGAAGGTCCCCATGAATCGGAGCCCGAAGGGTGAGGTCATCTCCGCCTGCACCGGCCAACGGGGGAGACCGCAGCCTGGGAGGCTGAGGAGCAGGCCCAGGGCCAGGAGGATGGAGGGGAGGCTCCGGGGGATCATGGCTCCCGATCAGAACCGATAGGAGAGGCCCAGGGAGAAGGCGGGCACTCCGGTCCACTCCTGCTGGGGAATCGGGCCCAATTCATCATCCCGTCGGAGGAAGGCTTGAGGAGTCCCCACCTTCCAGATGTTGAGGAGGACGTCGGCCCGCACGGTGATCCGCTCCGCGGGAAGCCACCGGGTGCCTCCGCCCAGCACGCCGAGGAACGAGGGCCCGAATCGGAAGCTCACCTCTCTCGGGAGTTCCTCCTCCAACTCGCTCCGGCCATAGAAATCCCCGGCAACCCCGCCTCCCGCCAGAACGAAGGGTGCCAGTCGGTGCCAGGTCCGGGCCCCAGTGAGTCCGAACCGGACCCGTGCGTCGATGGCTCCCACCAAGGCATCCGCCGTTCCAAGGTCATCGATGCCGCCTTCGTCCCCAGGGACCCGAACCTTCCGGTCGGTGGGGAGGAGGAAGGAAGAGGCCTCCAGGGCGAAGGGTCCCCCCAGCTCGATGCTGTAGCGGCCACCGAAGAGCATGCCTCCGCCCGGTCCCAGTTCCATCTCCCCCCGGTTCTCCCTGGCTGCAGCCACGAAAATTCCGGCTTCATGCCGGTCGTCCACGAACCGGTAGGGGGAAGGGATGGTCTGGGCCGCCACCGCGCCTCCAGGCAAGGCCGGGATGTCGGGGAGGAGCAGCCCCGTGAGGAGGAGGGGGGCCGCGAGGAGGAGGTTCGGGATCCGGGGGGAGGGGATCCGATGGAAAGGGCGCAGGGGCATCCGGGGGGCTCCGCAGGTGAACGACGAGGTGTCTTCGAAAGCCCCGGAAGCTACCGGTCCCAGGGGTGATGGATCAAGCGTGGCGAGCGTTGGGTCCGCGCCATCCCGGGGGGCAAAGCCCGTTTGACGCCTCGGGCAATGGAGGACACATTCCTTTTCATCTCCGGCTTGCAGCCCGGGGTGGCCGGTGCCCTGGCTGGGCAGGGCCTCTCACGAAGTGCTTTGGTGATGTCGCGAACTCCCGCGAACCTTTCTCAGGTGTAACCCGTGCGTCCCTCATCTGTTTCCTCTCCAGTCCGCGGCCTCGGCCGCCCGAGGCGCTTGATCCTCCTGGGGGCCCTTCTGGTGGGAGGGCTCTTCCTTCCTGCACCCGGGGCGGGACAGTGGGCCCAGGTGGCGGTGGAGGAGAACCTTCGGGCCGAGCCCAACGGAACCATCATCGGCCAACTCGTCCCGGGTAGCCGGCTCCGGGTGGTGGGCTCCGAGGGAAGCTGGAGCAGGGTCACCGTGGAGGGCTCGGTCTGGCTCGCCTCTCTCCAGGCCCGGGGCTTCGGTGCCTTCGACTTGGTGGTGACGGAGTCCGAGGGGGAGAACCTCCGGGATGAACCCCGGGGACGGATCCTGGGTCGCCTGGGGGAGGGGACCCTCCTGGAAGAGGTCTCCCGGGAGCCGGGGTGGGCCCGGGTTCGACGGACGGCGTGGATCTGGACCCCCTCCCTGGAGCTGGAAGCGGGAGCCCGGGAGGAGGCCACGACCAGGGCGCCTGCCGCCGAGCCCCAGGAACCGCCTCCGGAGCAGCCTCGGCAACCGGCCCCCGGGCCACCTTCTCCCCCTTCGCCCACCGCGCCCCGACCCGCTACGGAGGCGGATGGACCTCCGGCCGGAGAGGAGTGGATGCGAGCGGGTCCCTCCCGTCCCGGGCTCCTCACGGCACCGGCGGGAGATACCCTGGCGCGTGCTTGGTCCGGGGCGGATCTCCGGGTCCTGGGCCGGGAGGGGAACTGGGCCCGCGTTCGGATGGAGGGATGGATCTGGCTTCCGGGGAATGTGGGTGCAGAGCCCGGGGACGGGGGGCAGGCCGAGTCCGATGTGGTGCTCCGGGAGGCGGATCCCTCGCAGATCTCCGGGGATCCGGAGCGGTACCAGGGGCGCGTCGTGGAGTTGGAACTCCAGTTCATCTCGGTGGAGAGAGCTGAGCGCATTCGCACCGACTTCCAAGAGGGGGAGCCCTTCCTCCTGACCCGGTCGGTGGACGCGGGACGGGGGTTCGTGTATGTGGCGATCCCGGCGGATCTTCTCCCCGAGGTCCAGCGCCTTACCCCTCTCGCCCGGATCCGAGTGACAGGGCGGGTGCGCACCGGAGCCGCTGCCCTCACTGGGAGCCCCATCCTGGACCTCATGGAGTTCCAGGTGCGGCGTTGAGATGTTGAACGAAGGGGCCAGGAGGCCCTCCTGGAAGGCCAGGTGAATCTTCAGCCCCGGGATACCGTAGGGTAATTGAAGCCGGTGTCCTTTCCCGGCGCCTTCTCGACCCCTCACCGGTCTCGGCGTCCCGGGAGGGCGAGCCATGTCCCCAGCCCCCACGGAACCCATGTACTGCTGGTCCTGCGGAACCCATCTGGAACGTCCTGGGCGCCCCTGTCCTCGTTGCGGCACCGAGCCTCCGGCCCTTCGCACGGGAGAAGCCGTAGGGGAGGGCGCCGCAGGGACCGCACCCCACGAAGGGGCCATCCGGGAGCGTTCGGCGCCCCTCATGCTAAAGGGGTGCCCGGCCTGCGGCTTCCGTGGGGAAGGGATCCCCTACTTCCGGAGAGCGGGGAACATGGCGCTTCTCGCCGCCGCGACCCTCTTCACCTACGGCGTAGGGGGGGTGGTCTATTGGCTTCTGAAACGCACGGACCAGATCTGCCCGTCCTGCGGGCTTTCCTGGGAGCGGGCCCGTCCCCTGGGGGAGGAACTGCGGGGTCCGGAGGGCGAGGGCCGGCGGTTCGAGCCCGGGTCGGCGTCCTCCCCCAACCTCCCCCGCCCGGTAGACGCGTCACCGACCTCCATGAGGGCCCTACCCCGCTCAGGGATCGGCCGGCGGGTGATGGGAGCCCTCATTGCCCTCATGGGACTCCTGATCGTGGGGGTCGGGATGGCGGAATTGGAGGTGGTGCTCCTGGTGGTAGGAGGCGTCACAGGCCTTACCGGAGCCCTGACCTTCGGCTGGGGATGGAAATCCCTGCAGTTGCGGCGCGAGGCCATCATGCAGCGGATGCAGCGAAGGGTGCTCCATCTGGCCCGGGCTCGGTCCGGCCGCCTTACCGCCACCGACGTGGCCACTGAACTGGACCTGACCCTGAATTCCGCGGAGCGGGTCCTGCTCTCCCTGGACGATGGGTTCCGGATCCGCTCGGACGTCACCGACGAGGGGATTCTGGTCTTTGAGTTTCCGGAGCTGCAGCTTGGGGCACCGGGGGACGGGGACCGGGGCGGAGGCGGAGCCGTCCCCCGAACCTCGCCAGAACCACTCCGGCCAGAATGACGGCCGCGCCGATCCACTGGAGCACCACGGGAAACTCTCCCAGGGTCGCCCAGGCAGTGAAAAGGGCCACCACGGGCACCAGATTGGCGTAGGTCGCCGTCCGAGCGCTGCCGAGCCGCTCCACCCCCCGGGACCAGATGACGTAGGAGACTCCCAGAGCCAGCACGCCGGCGAAGGCCACCGCACCCCATACGCCCGGGGAGAGGCTTCCGATTTCGGTTCTTCCCAACTCAGGCAGGCCGATGAGGACCAGTGCTGCGGCTCCCCCCCAGAGGGTCCAGGCGGTCACCGGCACACTCCCGTACCTGAGAAGCAGGCCCCGGGAACCCACGGTATAGAGGGCCCAGGTGAAGGCGGCGCCGGCCGCCAGAACATCTCCCCTCAGCGTTTCCGCGCTCCATGCCGGGTCGGCACTCCCTCCGACCACCACAAGCCCCATTCCGGCCATCGTGGCCACTCCCCCCACAACGGTGGCCCCATCTAGGGTGCCCTCCCGGAAGAGGGCGGCCAGGAGGGCGGCCCACACCGGGGTGGTGGCCAGGAGGAGCGCCACATTTCCCGCCCGGGTCAGATCCAGGGCATGGATGAAGAGGATCTGGTAGATCCCGTTTCCCACCACGCCCAGGAAGAGAATGGGGAGGAGATGCCGGCGTTCCGGCCGGGGAAGCGGACCCCTTAGCCGAAGGATGAGAAAGACCGTGAGCGCCGCCAGTGGGAAGCGAAGGGCATTGAAAGCCATGGGACCCACGGAGTCCAGGGCCCCCTTGACCACGGCGAAGTTCACCCCCCAGATGAGGGTGAGTAGAAGGAGCCCCCCATCGGTAAGGCGATCAGGGAGGGGGAGAGCGGCGACCGGGGGCGCCGTGGCCCGACGGAGGAGAGCCTTCACGGGGGGCGCCGGGAACCGAGAGAGAGTAGATCCTGCGGGGCAAGCCGAAAAGATACTCCGGAGATCCGGGATGTCCAGCGCAGGGAGCCAGAAGCGACGACGGATCAACCGCGCCCCCCCCCCGGCGCTCCCAACGGTGGCGCCCTCTACTTCTTCAACGGCCTTCTAGCGGGAGCCTGCTCCCGGGCCGTGGCTGTGGGGCATTTGATGGGGGGGCATCCCCTTCTACCTTTCAATGGCTTCCCAACAGGGTGGCCAGTGCGCCTTCAGAGATGCACGAGGAGAGGGGGATGCAGCGAATCACGGATGCCGACGGACAGGACTGGGATGTCACGGTGGGCCGGGGGTCCTGGGGGTCCTTCATGGCCCTCTTCATTCCCCGGGGTGATGGAGAAGTCCGGGAGGCGCCCCTCCCGGTGGGAGAGGCGTCGGAGGCCAGTGGGAGCCTCCAGGACATGTCCCGGGAGGATTTGTTGGTCCTCCTGGAGAAGTCCGACCCCCGGACTCCGTGAGCGGGGATCCCTTGGGGCCCCCGGGAATGAAGCCAGAGTGGGAAGGCGGGAATGGAGGGGTGTTCCCGAGCGTGTCAGGCAGGATGTATCGGCAGGATGTGTCCGGCAGGTGAGGTTGTCGCCTGCCGATTTCTGAAGAATCCAGAGGAGGCAAGGTGAGGACGTTCCAGGACGAGGATGGACAGCGTTGGGTTGCCTCGGTGGGATTCCGCCCCGGGCGGGACTACCAGGGGCGGTACTTCTTCGTGGTGCGGAGGGAAGAAGAGGCAGCCGGCGATACGGGAGACGGGTTCAGTGAGGGAGGAGCACTCTCCCTTCCGGAGATCCGATGGAACTCGGAGAAGACGGCCCGACGGACGCTGGAAACCATGTCGGAAGTGGAACTCCGACGACGCCTGAGATCGGCCCGGGGCCGGGTTCCCGCTTCGGAGTGATCCGCCAACGGACTACTTAGCGGTGCAGCCCCGTCCGATCCCCGGAGCCCGTTCGTCGCGGGTCGACGGGATCCTCGGGGAGGATGTCGTCGGGAAGGGCATCCCAGGATCGTGCAAAGCTCGCCAGCCTCACCCCGATCCGGTCCTCCACCTGCTTCGCGGCCCAGGGGGAGGGGACGTTGTTGGCCATCACGCTGAAGAGGATGGCCTCACCGTCCACGGTGCGCACGATCCCGGAAAGGGCGGACGTCCGGTGGATCGTCCCTGTCTTGGCCCGAAGGTTCTGGGCTGCCGGGGTCCGGTCCATGCGGCGTAGCTCCCTTCGATTCCCCGCCTCGGGGAGGGAGGCCCAGAACGCTTCGGCCACAGGCCTCCGGTCCATGTGTTCCAGGAGCCGGACCAGCGCTGCGGGACTGGAGCGGTTCAGGCGGGACAGCCCTGAGCCGTCCTCGATGTGGAGATGGTCTTCCCGGATCCCGACCTCATCCACAAGGTAGGCCGTAAGGGCCCGGGCGCCGCCTTCGAAGGTGGGGTCCCCTTCCCGAAGGTGCCCGAGGGTGAAGAGGAGGAGGTCCGCATAGAGGTTGTGGCTCCGCTTGTTCACCACCTCCACGATCTCGGAGACGGGAGGGGAATGATGCACCGCCACGGTACGGGGTGCCCCCTTCTCCCCGAAGGCCGGGGCGGCGAGGAGGCGTCCGGTGACGCGTTGGGCCGAGGCGGGCTCAAGCGCCGCTGATCGGGCGGGTCCCGTCACGGCAATGCCTCCATGGACCAGAACCTGGCGGAGGAACCCGGCGGCGTAGGCCGGAGGGTCCGACACCGTGAGGCTCCGCCAGACATCCTGTCCGTTCCGGCGGATCTCCCCCCGGATCTCGATGACCTCGTCCGGATCGTTCCGGACCAGGAGGAGGCCAGGAGCAGGCGCCCGGTCTACCGTGAGACCCATGTTCCGAATGGGAACGGAGGCTCCCTGCGGTTGCATCCGGATCCGGGCCGGGGACCCCGTGGTCGGCCCAGGCGACACCTGGAGGGTCACCATGTTTTCGTTGAAGGAGAGGGCGGAGGAGGGGGCGGCGAACCAGTCATTCAGGTCCCGGGGGTTCCAGGAAGGCCGGCGGGGATCTCCCTGGAAGAAGGTTCCGTCCCCCACAACGGCCCCTCGGACCTCATGGATTCCCCACGCACGGAGGGATTCCAGGAAGGTGGCAAAGGCCCCCTCCGGAGCCTCGGCACGCTGACCCCTGCCCAGCGTGGGATCTCCCGTCCCGTAGAGGATCAGATCCCCATGGAGCACCCCGTCGCGGATCTCGCCGTCGGCGAGGAGGAAGGTGGGGAAGCGGAATCCGGGCCCCAGTTCCTCAAGGGCTGCCGCCGAGGTGAAGAGTTTCAGGTTGGAGGCCGGCGCCAGAGGCGTGTGGGCATTCAGGGCGAAGAGTGTGTCCCCCCGTTCCAGGGACACCGCCAGGACTCCCCACTCCGCGGTACGCCACCCTGGACCCTGCACCATCCGGAGCAGGTCACCCCCGAGCGCCGCCGCATCCCGCACCTGGGACGGTCCCGGGATGGCTGCAGCGGGAAGGGAGGGTGTCGAGGAGGGGGAGGTCTCGAGGGAGGGGGATTCCACGCCCTGGGGTGGGGCAAGAAGCGAGATGACCTCATCGGTCGTCGCTTCGGGAGTCCCTGGCCAGCCCGGAAGGAGGAGCCCACACGCCAGGAGTGGTAGGGGAATCCAGCTGGAGAAGCCGGTTTTCACATTCACTCCCAGATCCGGGGTTCAACGCGCCGCAGGGCCCTGGAGGGCCCCTGCTGGCTGCAATTTCGGACACCCGTTGCGTTTGCGCCACCCCTGGAAGGTCCAGGGGCATCCCGGCGTCAGGCCATCCGGGACCCTTTCAGACCGGCCAGGAGCGAGGACGGGGGTGGAGGTCCTCCAGGGGATCCTGCCCCTCCACCGGAAGGATGACGCCGGGATTCAGGCGTCCGTCGGGATCGAAGTGCTCCTTGACCCTGCGGAACGCCGCCAGGGCGGCGTCCCCCCAGATCCTCTCCAGGAAGGGGGCCCTCAGCCTTCCATCCCCATGTTCGCCGGAAAGCGTGCCCCCCAGCTCCGCCACCAACTCCACCACGGCTTCCAGTGTTCCTCTTACGCGGGGCAGCCAATCGGCGGAGCCCACGTCCACCAGGGGGTTCACATGGACGTTGCCGTCTCCGGCATGGCCGAAGATCACTGCGTCGAAGCGATTCCTGGCCAAGATTTCCTCCAACCCCCGGAGGTAGCGGCCCAGCTCTTCGGGGGGAACCACCGAGTCTTCGATGAACTGGGTGGAGAGAAGACCCTCGGAGGCCCTGGCGGCGATCACGGGGCTGGCCGCATGGCGAACGGACCAGAGTGCCTGCGCCTGTTCCGGGTCCAGGGTCCCCATTCCCTCTCCGGAGAGACTCCGTCCCAGCGAACGGGCGGCAGCCAGACCGGCCTCCACATCGTCTCTGTCTCCTTCGAACTCCAGGAAGAGAAGGGCCCATGCCCCCCGGGCCAGATCCCCCAGCTCGGGGTGCTGCTCCAGTCCGGCGATCTCCAGAAAACGTCGTCCCAGGAACTCGCACGCCACGGCGCCCAGTTCACGGGCCTCAAGGGCCGCTGCGGAGACGGTCTCAGGGGTGTCCATGGGAAGAATGTGGAGACCCCGCTGGATCGGGACCGGGGTCAGGCGCAGGGTGACCCCAGTGAGGAGGGCCAGGGTGCCCTCACTTCCCACCAGGAGTTGGACGGGGTCCCTCGATGCCCCGTAGCGGTCCAGGGCGTATCCCGATGCGTTCTTCCGCACCCGTGGCCAGTCGGGGAGTCGCCGGCCTGGATCGGGGGCCAGTTCCCAGGGCAGGGAGGGTGCCAGGGCTTCCTCCAGGCTCGTGAAGGGACCACTGCCCCGGGGGAGGTCCTGGAGGGTGTCGTCTCCGGGGCCCATGGCTGACCCCAGCCGGAAGGGACGCCCCTCCGCGTCCAGGCCTTCCAGCCCAACCACCCAGGAGGCCATGGGTCCATGGCCGAAGCTGCGCGCTCCCGCTGCGTTGTTCGCCGCCATTCCTCCGATGGAACACCAACGGGCCGAGGAGGGAAGGGGGGGGAGGTGGAGGCCGACATTTCGGGCCTCCTGATCCACGGTCCCCGCCACCGCACCGGCGCCCACTCGAAGAGTGTGACCCTGGAGAGGGTGGATCGAGGAAAAGGAGGAGGCGAGATCCACCACGATGCCCGGACCCAGATTGCCTCCGGGCATGCCGGTTCCTGCACCCCGAGGTACCAGGGAGATCCCTTCCTCGCGGCTATAGGCCACGAGTCGAGACAGGTCCTCGAGATCCCGCGGGGAAGCGTAGGCGAAGGGGCGGGTGCGGAAGGGACCTGAGATCCGGGACGCGGCCTCGGCGGCGGCGGATCCTTTCAGCCAGTCGCCCTGGAAGCCCGGAGGGGGAGGGCGTTGCGAACCACCTGGAAGGTGGGGGGAGAGCAGGGGCATGGGACCCGGGATCAGGCCCGGATCCGCTCTTTGCCGGTCATGGAGTCGGCGCAGTGACTGCAGTAGCCAGTGAGCTCCAGGCGGTAACCCGTGACGTGGAAGTCCTGGGCACGATCGTGGAGTTCATGGATCTCGTCGGACGGAAGTGTGCCCGCAACGTCGAAGATCCGGGAACAGGCCAGGCACCGGGCGTGGTGATGGGGGTCGGTCCGACCGTCGTATCGGGCGGATCCGTCGCCATAGGTGAGCTTCACAGCCAAGCCGCACCCCACCAGGGTCTCCAGGCTTTTATAGACCGTGGCCAGTGAGATGACAGAGACGTCCTGGCGGACCGCCAGGAACACCTCGTCGGCCGTCGGGTGCTTATCCGTCGACATGAGGAACCGGAAGACCGCAGCCCGCTGCTCGGTGAAGCGCTGCCCGTTGGCCTCCAGGGCCTCCCGGAGAACGTCATCGGTGGACTGTAGCTTTTGCCCCATGGGACTCCCATGCACTGCGAGGGGAGAAAGTCGCTGAATATCAGCAGAAATTTAGGCAAGGAGCGCAAGATGTGTCAATGTGAGCGGGTGTCTGGAGGTAGGCGAGGAAGATGAACTCTCCTACCTCGGATTCCATCTTGACCCTGGAGCCGCTGCTGGAAGCCGTGCAGGACGGTCTGGCCAGTTCAGGGTGGGAACTCTCCGGGCTCCAGAAGACCACGAGCCGCGAATTCGAGGGGCGGTGGGCAGGGGAATCCACTCGTAGCGCGTACCTGTTCTTCCACCGTTCGGACCTGCCCGACTCGGTATCGGTCGAATCTTTCCTGGACGAGACCTCCCGAGGGCTGAAGGGCAACCTGTCCCTGGTGGTGGACGGCCCCCGGCTCCACGAGGTGGGTGCCCTCCAGTCGGTGCTCCAGCGCCTGGCGACCGCTACATCCGAGACCCTTCCTCCAGGCTATAGGACGCCCATCTCCGCCAGGGTGGTCCTGGACGACCCGGACACTCCACCAGGCGACGGGGAGGTGCAGGTTCGGATCCGGCTCCTTTTGCCCCGGGCAGCCATGGATGCAGGGGCCTCTGCGGTCTCCGCCCTGGTGTCCGGCGCGGTGTCCGCCTTCGAGCGTCTTCTGGAACGTCCCGAGGTGGCGGAGCTGCTCCCTCCCGTCATGGACTGATCCTGGCGTCGGGTCGCCTTGCCGGGGGACGGGACTCCGGCCTACTCTCACCCCGTCGGGTTCGACGCTGGGTCATCTCTCCTCCCTCGACTTCACCGGAACGCTGCCATGACGCTTCCTCCTTCCCCTGAAGCCGCCCTCGATGATCTCCTCCGGGAGGACCGGAGATTTCCACCCCCCACCGCCTTCCGGGACGGGGCCCGGGTTTCGGACGAGGCGATCTATCGGGAGGCCGAGGCGGACCCGGAGGCCTTCTGGGCTCGATGGGCCGGCGAGCTCCACTGGTTCACGCCATGGACCGAGGTGCTGGAATGGGAGGCGCCCCGGGCCCGTTGGTTCTCGGGTGGGGAACTGAACGTGGCCTACAACTGCCTGGACCGGCACCTGGATGGCCCGAGGCGGAACCAGGCGGCCCTCATCTGGGAAGGGGAGCCGGGGGACACCCGGACCTATACCTACTGGGATCTCCACCGGGAGACCTCGAAGTTTGCCAACGCGCTGAAGGGGCTGGGGGTGGGGAAGGGGGATCGGGTGGCCATCTACCTGCCCATGGTTCCCGAGGCCGCCATCGCCATGCTCGCCTGTGCCCGGATCGGGGCCATCCACTCGGTGGTCTTCGGCGGATTCTCCCCGGAGTCCCTGGCGGACCGGATCAACGACGCCGAGGCCAAGGTCCTCATCACCGCCGACGGGGGCTACCGGCGGGGAAACGTGGTTCCCCTGAAGCGGAATGCCGACCAGGCGCTGGAGCGTTGTTCCTCCATCGAGCACGTGGTGGTGGTGGCCCGGGGATGGAACATCGCCCGCACCACCCAGACCACCCTGAAGCCGGGGCGGGACCTCTGGTACCACGACCTCGTGGCGGAGGCATCGGCGGACTGTCCGGCGGAGCCCATGGAATCGGAAGAGACCCTCTTCATCCTCTACACCTCGGGGACCACGGGGAAGCCCAAGGGCGTGGTCCACTCCACCGGGGGCTATCTCACCCAGGTCTACGCCACCACCCGGCTGGTCTTCGATCTCCGGGACGACGACGTCTACTGGTGCACCGCTGACGTGGGGTGGATCACCGGGCACTCCTACATCGTCTACGGCCCCCTGGCCAACGGAGCGGCGGTGGTCATGTATGAAGGGGCACCGGACTTCCCCGACCGGGGGCGGTTCTGGGAGATCTGCGAGAAGTACGGGGTCACCATCTTCTACACGGCTCCCACCGCCATCCGGGCCTTCATGAAGTGGGGAGAGGAGTGGGTGGGGAAGTCGGACCTGTCCCGATTGCGCCTGCTGGGGACCGTGGGGGAGCCCATCAACCCCGAGGCCTGGATCTGGTACCACAGGGTCATCGGGGGGGAGCGGTGTCCCATCGTGGACACCTGGTGGCAGACCGAGACGGGGGCCATCATGATTACCCCCCTTCCAGGAGTCACGGAGACTCGTCCCGGAAGCGCCACCCGGGCCTTCCCCGGGATCTCCGCCACCATCCTCAGCGAGACCGGGGAGGAGGTGCCTGCCGGCTACCTGGCCATCACCCGCCCCTGGCCTTCCATGCTCCGAACCATCTGGGGCGACGACACCCGCTTCCGGGAGACGTACTGGTCCAAGTGGGACGGGATCTACTTCCCCGGGGACGGCGCGAAGCGGGAGGAGGACGGCTATTTCTGGGTCCTGGGGCGGGTGGACGACGTCCTGAACGTGGCGGGCCACCGGATCGGAACGATGGAGGTGGAAAGCGCCCTGGTGGACCACCCCGCGGTGGCGGAGGCGGCGGTGGTGGGGAAGTCCCATGACGTGAAGGGGCAGGCCATCGCCGCCTTCGTGACGTTGAAGGAGGGCCGGCAGCCGTCGGACGAACTGGCGTATACGCTTAAGGGACACGTGGCCGAGAAGATCGGATCCATCGCCCGCCCCGAGGACATCATCTTCTCGGCGGACCTTCCCAAGACCCGCTCCGGGAAGATCATGAGACGGCTTCTCCGGGATATCGCGGAGGGGAAGGCCCTGGGGGATACCACCACCCTGGCCGACCCTGATGTGGTGCGGCGCCTGAAGGAACGCTACGAGGAAGGGGCGTGAGTACGCCTCACAGGGCGTCGCCCGGAGCGCCCCTTGAGGCCCGGGTCCGGGCTGAGATCAGGGATGTCCCCGACTTTCCCCGTCCCGGGGTCCTCTTCCGGGACCTCACACCGGTCCTCGCCCGCCCCGAACTCTTCCAGGAGGTCGTGGCTCACCTGGCCCGCGCCTCTCAGGGGATGGAGGTCGACCGGGTGGCGGGGATCGAAGCCCGTGGATTTCTCTTCGGGGCGCCCCTCGCGCTGGCCCTGGGGAGGGGCTTCCTTCCCGTCCGCAAGCAGGGGCGCCTCCCGCTGGCCACCTCTCCCGCCGAGTACGAACTGGAATACGGAGTCGACGCCCTGGAGGCCCAGGCGGGGGCGGTTCGGCCCGGGGAGCGGATCCTACTGGTGGACGATCTGCTGGCCACCGGAGGCACGGCCCAGGCGGCGGCCGGACTGCTGAGGGAGATGGGAGGCGAAGTGGTGGGGGGGGCGTTCGTGGTGGAGTTGGCGGGAATGAACGGCCGCTGCCGCCTGGGCGCCATCCCCGTCACGTCGCTGGTTCTCTACCCCTGACGCCGGAGCCCCCCCTGGGCGAAGTGAGTTCCCTCGCGGTGGATAGGATTCCGGGGAGCCCCGAGGAGAGGCGAAGATGATGGTGGTGGGGGGTATGGACCCCTCCCCAGTTCGCCTCAGTCCGCCAGGGGGTCCGGGGGACCGGGGCGACGTTCCTGCTTCGGCTTCTCCTTCACCGGTATTGCCGGGATCCCCACATGGACGTGATGGGGTTTCGTATCCCGGGTGGCCATCGCCATGGCGCCCACCATGGAGTCCTCCGCCACGTGGACCCCTGCCAGGATGGTGGCGTGGTAGGTGATCCGGACACCCTTTCCAAGGACGGTGGTGGGGGTGGTCACCTCCTTTGGATCCACGATGTCATGGCTGTGGGAGTATACGTTGGCGAAGTCTGATATGGAGGCGCCATCCTCGATGACGATCCCGCCCCGGTCATCGAGAAGGACATGGCGATGGACCACCACGTTGTCCCCCACCTCCAGATTGTACCCGAAGGAGAGCTTCACGAAGTGGAATGCCTTGAAGTTCCGGCCGCACTTCCGGAAGATCCGCCGGGCGAGGATGCGCCGGAACCGGATTCCCAGGTGTACGTTTTCCCCGAGCGGGCTCTTGTCGAACATCTCCCAGAGCCAGATGAGCGGTTTGACCCGGGCGTAACGCTCCGTGTCGATCTCATGGTAGTACTCGGGCTCCAGGGTGACATTCCTGGGGTCCATCTGCAGAAGAGCCATCCGGACCCCCGGGGGGAGTTCCGACGGCTCCCGGCCGACCATGTCCGGATAGTAGATTTCGGTGAGCACCCTTCGACACAGCTCGTACCGGTCGCAGTCGGGGCGGCTCAACTCCTGGTCCAGTGAATCCAGCCAGGAGTCGTAGGCCGCTTCCGTGGCAGCGGGAAGAGGTACGGGTCGGAGGGGGTAGTGGTGCATCGGCGGCGGGTCCGGAGTCTGGACGTCGTTGGAAGGAAGTTTCTCCGCACCAAAGTAATGCGGACGACGAAAAAGGTAACCCGGCGGAGGCCGAGACGATGAACGATGCGTTGAGACGACGGATCCTGAGAAAGCTGGATACCCTTCCCGAGGCGCAGCTCTATCAGGTGCTGGATTACATCGAGTTCATGGAGTCCAAGTACAACCGGGGCGTCCCCGAGGATGTCACCACCCTTCAGCGTCTCGCCGAGCGGCTCGATGACGGTCTCCGGAAGGGGAGGGTGAACCCGGCGAATCTGCGAGAGGCATTCCAACTCATCTCCACCGCGGACCGGGTCCTCTCCTCGGTCTCCATGGCGGGAAAGCAACTCCTCCAGGAACTGCAGGAGGCCGGAGAGGAACGGATCCCTCCGGAGGGCGCTCCTGGGGGGCGGCCACCCCCTTCCCGCCCCCCCCGCCCCGAGGTGTCCTCCCGGGGCCCATCCGTTCCAGGCCCTCCTTCCGCCGCCGGGGGCTCCTCCTCCAACCCGGGTTGACACCCCCCTGCACAGTCGGATACTGTTTTCCATGAGACCTGTTGACGAAGGGTCGGGGAAGGCATCTTCGGCTCTCCTGAGCGCCCGTGGCACGACTCCCCCTGGGAGCCTGCGCCACGGGCGCCTGTCGTTTTCTTGAGCGTCTCGGTTCGATCCAACCGATCCACATCGATGTCCGGAGGAGCCATGGCGGTCGATCCCCGCCTCGCCGTTACCACCATCCCCGAAGCCTTCACCTTCGACGATGTGCTCCTCCTCCCGGGTCACTCCCGGGTGCATCCCAGGGACACCGACCTGTCCACCCCCTTCACCCGAGGGATCCGACTGTCCATTCCCCTCCTTGCCGCCGCCATGGACACGGTGACGGAGTCCCGGATGGCCATTGCCATCGCCCGGGAGGGCGGGATCGGGATCATCCACAAGAACATGCCGGTGGACCGCCAGGTGGCGGAGGTGGACCGGGTGAAACGCTCCGAGTCCGGGATGATCCTGAATCCCATCACGCTCCCGCCCACTGCCACCCTTCGGGATGCCCAGGAGCTCATGAGCCGGTTCTCCATTTCCGGGGTGCCCATCGTGGAGCCGAACGGGGGCCTGGTTGGGATTCTCACCAATCGGGATCTACAGTTCGAGGTGAACCTGGATCGCCCCATCCCGGAAGTCATGACATCCGAGGGCCTGGTGACGGCCCCTGAGGGCACCACCCTCGAGGACGCCGAGGCGATCCTGCATCGCCACCGCATCGAGAAGCTCCCCGTGGTGGCCGACGATGGCAGTCTGGTAGGGCTCATCACGGTGAAGGACATCGTGAAGCGTCGCCAGTTTCCCAACGCCTGCAAGGACGAACGAGGACGTCTTCGGGTCGGGGCGGCCATTGGGGCCTCGGAAAAGGACCTGGAGCGCGCACGTGCCCTGGTGGACGGGGGGGCGGATGCTCTGGTCATCGACACGGCGCATGGGCACTCCGAGGGTGTCCTCCGGGCCGTGGCCCGGACCCGTGAGCAGTTTCCCGACGTCCAGCTCGTGGCGGGGAATGTGGCGACGGCCTCTGGTGCCGCAGCGCTTGTGGAACGGGGTGTGGACGCGGTGAAGGTGGGGGTCGGCCCCGGGTCCATCTGCACCACCCGTGTCGTCACGGGCGTGGGGGTCCCGCAGCTCACCGCCATCATGGAGGCGGTTCGGGGGGTGGAGGGCCGGGTCCCCGTCATCGCTGATGGAGGGATCCGCTTTTCCGGAGATCTGGTGAAGGCGCTGGCCGCCGGGGCCCATTCCGTCATGATGGGGTCCATGTTCGCCGGAACGGAGGAGGCGCCGGGAGAGAGCTTCCTCCTCGAGGGCCGCCGGTACAAGATGGTGCGGGGGATGGGTTCCCTCTCTGCCATGGAGGAAGGGTCCGCAGACCGCTATTTCCAGGAGGGGGAGAGCGATACCCGAAAATTGGTCCCCGAAGGAATCGAGGCCCGCGTTCCCTATAAGGGGCCCTTGGCGGACACGGTTTTCCAGCTCGTGGGGGGGATCCAGTCCGGAATGGGGTACGTGGGAGCCGGGAACCTGGAAGAACTTCGCGCCGTGGCCCAGTTCTGCCGCGTCACCTCCGGCGGACTCCGGGAGTCTCATCCCCACGACGTGACCATCACCCGGGAAGCGCCCAACTACCGCCTCTGATGCAGGCCCGACGCCTGGTGTGCGTCGTTACCGGACTTGTCCCTGCCCGAAGAGACTCCGGGGCTTGCCCTGCGTTCCCCGGCGTCTAGCTTCGAACGGGGAAATCGCCCACTCCAAAACCGGATCCATGGACCTCTCCTCACTCCAACCGCGGCTCCTGTTGGGGCCTGGCCCATCTCCGGTTTCGGACCGGATTCTTGCCGCCCTGGCCCGCCCCACCCTGGGGCACCTGGACCCCCAGTTCCTCGCCGTCCTGGATGACGTGAACGAGGGGCTTCGCCAAGCCTTCGGTACTCGGAATGAGACCACGTTCCCCATATCGGGGACGGGGTCCGCCGGGATGGAGGCGGCCATGGTGAACCTTCTTGAACCCGGGGACACGGCCATCGTTGGAGTCAACGGGGTCTTCGGGGGCCGACTGGCGGAGGTGGCCCGCCGTCTGGGGGCCGAGGTGGTGCAGGTGGACGCTCCATGGGGAAGGACCCTTCCCGAGGAAGCCCTCATCGAGGCGTCGCGGGCCCATCCCGAGGCCCGACTGCTGGCCGTGGTCCACGCCGAGACCTCCACGGGGGCCTGGCAGCCTCTGGCCGAGGTGGGCGCCCATCTCGCCGGGATGGAGACGCTCTTCGTGGTGGACGCCGTCACTTCCCTGGGAGGGGTTCCGGTGGAGGTGGATGCCCACGGGGTGGACGTCTGCTACTCCGGCACCCAGAAGTGCCTGGGGGTTCCCCCGGGGCTCTCCCCCGTCACCTTCTCCCCCCGGGCTCTCGAGCGGATCCGTACCCGGGGTACACCCTGCCCCAGCTGGTATCTGGACGTGTCCCTCATTGCCGGATACCTGGGGGCGGAGCGCCGTTACCATCACACCGCCCCCATCAATCTCATCTACGCCCTCCACGAGGCCCTCTCCGAGGTCCGGGAGGAGGGCCTGGAGCAGCGTTTCCAGCGCCATCTGGAGGTTGGACGGCGGCTTCAGTCCGAACTGGCGGGACGGGGGTTCACCTCCTTTACGGATCCGGAACACCGGCTTCCCCAGCTCACGGCGGTCCACCTGCCCGAGGCCCGGGACGAAGGTCCCCTCCGAAGGCGTCTCCTGGATCAGTTCGCCGTGGAGGTGGGGGGGGGACTTGGCCCCGCCAGCGGACGGATCTGGCGGATCGGCCTCATGGGTCATGGTGCACGCCATGAATCGGTGGACCGCCTCCTGGAGGCGGTGGACCACCTCATGAGGGCAGCGGCGTGAGGGGTGGCTTTCCCGGGGGTGGACGTGCTCTCCTGGTGGGCCTGGCGCTCCTCTCCATGGGCGCCTGTCAGCGAGTGGGGTGGGACCGGCCCGCCACGCCCAGCCCCGCCGACCTTCCCCCGGTGATCCGCCAGCCTTCCGTTCCCGAACTGGAGGGTGGCCAGCCCGGCCCCGTCCGGGTCCTGCCCCGGACGCCCCTGGAGTGGGATGAAGTGGATCCCATCCTCCATTCGGTGGTGGCCCGAGACCCCCGCCTACAGGAGCGGGTGGAGTACTGGATCCACTTCTGGACCACCCGGGGGGCCGGTCACTTCGGCCGTTACCTGGAGCGGATGGCGGTCTACGAGGGGGTGGTGGACCGTGAACTCACGGACCGAGGCCTCCCCCTCTCCCTCCGGTATCTGCCGGTGGTGGAGAGCGGATACCACCACGCCATCGTGAGCCGGGCCGGCGCTACCGGGCTCTGGCAGATCATGACCCCCACCGCCCGGGGACTCGGCCTCTCGGTGACCCCCCTGGTGGACGACCGACGGGATCCTCTCACTTCCACCCGGGCCGCCCTGGACTACCTCCAGGAACTCTACGGGATGTTCGATTCGTGGTTCCTGGCGCTGGCGGCCTACAATGCCGGCCCCGGTCGCGTGGGGGGAGTCCTGAGCCGCCATGCTCCCTCGGAGGAGATTCCTGGGGATGAGGTCTACCTGAGAGTCCGACCCCATCTCCCCGCCGAGACCCGGGAATTCGTCCCCCGGTTCTTCGCCGCGGCCATACTCGCATCCAACCCGGAGGCCTTCGGATTCGTCGTGCCCCAGGGGATTCAGCCCATGGCCTTCGACGAGGTTCTGGTCCCGGACGCCACCTCACTGGATGTGGTGGCTCTGGCCGCCGGGGTGGAAGAGGACGCGATCCGGGCCCTGAACCCCCACTACCTGCGGGGGTTCACCCCGCCGGGAGAGGCGCGGACCCTCCGGGTCCCGCCGGGGCGAGGGGAACTCTTCATGACGAATTACGCCATGATCCCACCCGAGGAGCGGGTTTCGTTCATGGAGCATGTTGTGGCCCGGGGAGAGACCCTCGGCCAGAT
Source organism: Gemmatimonadales bacterium (assembly GCA_007695225.1). Taxonomy (GTDB): domain Bacteria; phylum Gemmatimonadota; class Gemmatimonadetes; order Longimicrobiales; family Gaopeijiaceae; genus T3Sed10-66. Next base: position 39,783 of record REED01000110.1, on the reverse strand, counting down.
CGCGGGACGCTACGGCGTAGCGCTCCGGGATCTCTCGGCCTCCAACGGGAACGTGGATCCTCGCCGCCTCCAGATTGGACAGAGACTGGTGATTCCGGTAGCTGGGGGGAGGCCTGCTGCCGCGTCCCGGGTGATGGCGACGGCCCCGGTTCCGTCGTTGGCCGCGACTCCGGCTCCGGTTCCAGCTGAGTCGGGCGAGGCGGGATCCGCTTCCCAGGGAGGGGAGATACCGTCCGCGGCCCCCAATGCTTCTGCGGCCCCCGACGCCTCTGCGGCCCCCAGCACCGCCGCGGCTTCCGCTTCCTCCCCAGCGGTCAGCGGTCCCCCCGACGCTCCTGCCGCTGCTCCCAACGAGGCCCGGAGACACCGGGTCTCCTCCGGGGACAACCTCTGGACCCTGGCCCGAAACTACGGGGTCACGGTGGAAGATATCAGGCGGTGGAACGGACTTTCTTCATCGTCGGTCCTGCGTCCCGGCCAGGAGTTGGCCGTGGGAACGGGACCGGGGCCGACGCAGCACCGTGTTTCCCGGGGGGACACCTGGGGTGGGCTCGCCCAGCGCTATGGGGTGGCGACGGCGGATCTGGCTCGTGTCAACGGACGGACGCCCCGTGACGTGATCCGGGTGGGTGAGACCCTCCTCATTCCCTGAGGATCTGATGGAGATCCATGAGGAGGCCGGCGAGGAGGAGTTGGGGGTTCACGTTCCCCGACGCCTGCAGTCGGGCTTCCTCCACCCGGTTCAGGGCCCGGGCCGGCCCTGTAGGGTGGATCCCTCCCTGGGCAGTCTTGGTCAGCCACTTCAGGGCATCTTGGTTCAGGACCCGGTCCCCCGCTCCCACCATGGCCGCCGCCAGGTCCCGTAGCCAGCCCTCCATGAACCCCAGGAGTTCCAGGAGCCCCCGGGCCCCCGACGGCGGGTAGGCGAGGGCCTGGGCGAATCGGTCTCCGCTACGGGGTGAGAGGGCGCTTCGTACCAGGTGGAACGCCTCCTTCCGGATCCGCTCCAGGGGCCCATCCTCCTCTCCATCGGGGAGGAAGCCCAGAGCCCGCCCCACCGAGCCGCCTGAAAGGCGAGCCGCCCGCTCGGCCACCTCGGGGTCCGCCTCCAGGAAGGTGACGAGGAAGGTCGCCACGTCCCGGCCGGGGAGGGCGGGAAGGTGGAGGCCGGAAGCCCGGGAGCGGATGGTGGGAAGGAGCCGCCCAGGTTCACTTGAGGTGAGGATGAAGTGGGTTCCGGGAGCCGGTTCCTCCAGCGTCTTCAGGAGGGCATTTGCGGCCTCCTGGGCTGATTCCTGGGCCACGAGCTGCTCGGCATCGGCGATGATGAAGAGTTGGCGGGGCCCGGTGCCGGGAGGGGTCCGTGCTCTCCGGTTCAGGTTCCGGATGGTTCCCAGGTGGAGCCCCGTCACCTCCTCGGACCAGGTGGAGCGAAAGGGCCGTTCCCGAGCCTCCTGGATCCATCCGGCCCGCAATTCCTCCAGGGCCTCCGCTTCCCGCTCCGGGGTTCCCCGCTTCTTCGGCCGGGGGAGGGGAACGTACCAGTGGATGTCGGGGTGCTCCACCCGCTCCGTCAGGCGGCATTCCCGACATTCCCCGCAGGGTCCGGCTTCGGAGGGAGTCAGGCAGACCAGGAGCTGACCGATCCAGTGGGCGAAGCGCTGCTTCCCCACCCCTGGAGGGCCGTGGAGCAGAAGCACCTGGGGAAGACGGCCCCGGGACCAGGCCCGGGCCACCGCCTCCCGGGCCGTGTGGTGGCCCTGGAGAGGGGGAAGCGTCATCGGGGGATCACGGCGAACGGCGCCGGAGCCACTCCAGGGGATCCATGGCCTGGGGTGGTCCCCCCCCCACCGGCGCCCGGACCTGGAACTCGAGATGGGGACCCTCCGGAGTGCTGGCTCCCCCAACCGTTCCCAGCACCTGTCCCGCCTCCACCCGGCGGCCTTCCACCACGCCCACTTCCTCCAGGTAGAGGTAGAGGGTGTAGAAGCCCTCGCCATGGCTCAGGATCACCGAGGGGCCATAGCCTTCAAAGGGGCCCGCCATGGCCACCGTCCCCTCCCGGACCGCGAGCACGGGCGTTCCCGGATCCGCACGAATCCCGATGCCGTTCCAGCGGAGGACGGTTCCGTTGGGGCGTCGCTCGGGGCCGAAGCGATAGAGGAGCTCCCCGTTTACCGGCCAGTCCAGTTGGCCCATGTCCGCCCTTGCAATGGAGGGGCTGGCCGGGGCGGCGGGGGCTCCCGCCAGGGCCCGTCGCCGCTCCTCCTCCAGGCGCCGCCGCTCCAGGTCCGCCACCAGTCCCGTGAGACGGGATTCATCGGCGGCGAGCTGGTCCATCCGGCTCATGGTCTGGCGTTCCCGGGTCCGGAACTGGGTGAGGGTCTGCTGATGGCTCATCTCCACCTGGCGGAGTTCCGCCAGCTCCTCGAGCTGCTGCTGTCGCAGCCGGCTCATCTCGGCCAGGCTCTCCTGGAGGTCGCGGTTCTGGGCGGCCAGCTCCTCTTCGAGCCGCTTCACATCACCCAGGAGGGACCGATCATACCCGGCCATCATCTGGAGATACCGGTACCGATTCAGGAGGTCCACGAAGGAGTCCGCTCCCAGGAGCACCTGGGTCGTGTGGAGGGTCCCCCGCTTGTAGATATTCCGGAGTCGGACGTTCAGAAGGGCCTGCCGCTCCCGGAACTGCTCCCGGGTGCGCAGGAGGTGGGTGGAGGTGGTCTGGGACTGCTCGGCCACGGCCTCCACCTGGAAGTCGATCTCTGCCAGGACGGAACGGGACGCGGACAGTTGCCGTTCGATGTTCTGGAGCTGCCCGGAGACATCCTGCACCCGGGAACGGAGAGAGGCCATCTCCCGTTGGAGGCGGGCCCGCTCCTCCCGGATCTCCTCCAACCGTCGCTGACTGTCCTGGATCTCTCTGCGAAGCTCTTCCGGCTGCTGCGCGTCCAGGCCTCCGGAGGGATGGCCGAAGGGCATGCCCGAGGACAGGCCGTAGGACAGGGAGGGAAGGATTGGGAGGATCGGGAGGAGGAGGAATACGAGGATCAGCGAAGAGAGGAGCCCGGAGCAGGGGCGCCTCGGGCCCCCGGGGGAGCGGGGCCGGGTCGGAGGTGTCCGGCGCTTCCCCGGGGGGGGCGCCGGAATCACGGCTGCGTGGGTCCGGGCGGGCATATGGGCCTCAGATCTCGCGCAGGTGGCGTCGGACCGCCAGGGCGGAGGCGATGAGCCCGAAGACCACGCCTGCCCCGATGCCGGCCACCATCCAGGAAAGGGGAATCCATTCCAATGGGAAGATAAGGCGGGAGACGGCGAGGAAGGAAGCGTAGGTGAGCGCCGCCGCCAGGAGGCCGCCCACCACCCCGGTGAAGGCTCCCTCCAGGAGGAAGGGGCGCCGGATGAACCCCCGGGTGGCTCCCACCAGCCGCATGACGTAGATCTCCTCCCGCCGGGCAAAGAGGGCGATCCGGATGGCCGTGCCGATGATGAGCGCCGCCACCACGGCGAAGGCGGTCCCCAGGACTCCGGTGGTGATGGCGCCGATCCGCTGCAGGAGGAAGAGGCGGTCCACCCACTCCTGTCCGTACCGAACATCCTCGATGAAGGGATAGACCGCAGCCAGTTCCGCCACCCTGGCTACGGCGTCCGGGGTCCGGAATCCCTCCTCCAGCTCGATCTCCAGGGAGGCGGGGAGGGGGTTCACCTCCAGCTCCATGAAGAGATCCTCGAACTCGGGCAGGTCCTGTCGAGCCGAGATGAGCGCTTCCTCCTTGGAGATATAGCGGACGTCCCGGACCTCGGGCATCCGGAGAAGCTCGGTCTCCGCCAGTGTCACCTCGTCCTGCCGTGCGTCATCCCTCACGTACGCCACGACCTCCACCCGGTCCTCGATACGACTCAGCGCCTGTTGCAGGTTCCAGGTGGCTACCCCGAAGAGTCCCACCACGAAGAGGGCCAGGGCCACCATGGCGGCGGAGAGGGCGGTGAGGAGGGGGGCTCGCCGCAGGGCGGCCCAGGCTTCACGGAGGGCGTACACCGTCAGCCCTTCCCTTGAGAGGAACTGAGGTCCGGCTGAGCGCCCCGATTTCGGGAGGCCGGAAGGTCCGTCGTCTCCTCGGCGGCGGAGTCGTATACCAGTCGACCCTCGGAGAGCTCCAGGAGCCGGATGTCGGGATAGGCCCGGACCAGCTCCAGGTCGTGGGTGGCCATGAGCACCCCCATTCCAGAGGCGTTCAGGTCCCGGAAGAGGTCCAGGATCCCCCGGGAGGCCCGCTCATCAAGGTTTCCGGTGGGCTCGTCGGCCAATAGGACCAGTGGCTCGTTACCCAGGGCCCGGGCGATGGCCACCCTCTGCCGTTCCCCTCCGGAGAGCTCCTCCACCCGGGCGCCGGTCTTGGCTGAGAGGCCCACCTGGGCCAGGAGCCGGCCGGCTCGGGTACTGATGGTGCTGCGGGGGGTTCCGGTGACCTCCAGGACGAATTCCACGTTCTCCTGGGCGGTCCTCCCCGGAAGGAGCCGAAAGTCCTGGAAGACCATCCCCACCCGCCGCCGAACCTTCCAGACCTCCCGCTCCGAGGTGGTTTCCGAGGAGAACCCGCTCACCAGCACCTCGCCCCGGGTGGGACGATCCGCCATATGAATCAGGCGCAGGGTGGTGGACTTTCCTGAGCCGGAATGGCCCGTGAGGAAGGCAAATTCGCCCTTCTGGAGGTGGAACGAGACGTCGTCCAGGGCCCGGCCCCGCCGGGGATACTCCTTGGTGACGCCGGTGAGTTTGATCACAGACCGTTGGCGTGGGGAGACGGACGAGGGGAGGGATGAGGAATCGGGAAATCTACCGGCCATGAGCGGGTGGTGTCAAAGAAGCGACGTCAGATGTTTCCCGCTTTCCGGTGCCTGGTCCCGATCCGCATCGCCAACCGGAGGGCGGACAGGGTGGAGGACGCATCCGCCTTCCCCCTGCCGGCCAGATCGAAGGCCGTCCCATGATCTGGAGAGGTCCGGAGGAAGGGGAGACCCAGCGTCACATTCACCCCCTCGCCGAAGGAGAGCGTCTTGAAGACGGCCATCCCCACGTCGTGGTAGGGGACCACCACCGCGTCGGCCTTCCCCTCCAACTGCCTCAGGAAGACGGTGTCGGCGGGGAAGGGGCCCTCCACCGCCACCCCCAGTCCCCGGAGCCGCTCCACGGCAGGAGCCAGGATCCGCGCCTCCTCGTCACCGAAGAGTCCTCCGTCGGAGGCGTGGGGATTCAGGCCGCAGAGGGCGAGACGCGGGGTGGCGAGACCCCATCCCTCCTTGAGGGAGCGGTCCAGCAGCAGTACCTGGTCCACCAGGAGGCCCGAGGTGAGTAGGGCCGGAACGTCCCGAAGGGCCAGGTGGGTGGTGGCCAGGAGGATCCGGAGCGGCCCCCCGAGGCGGCACGTCTCCGTCGCCATGAGCATGCCGGTGCGGGGCACGCCGGTCAGGGCCTGGAGGAGCTCGGTCTGCCCTGGGAATCGAGCTCCTGCAGCGTGGAGTGAAGGCTTGTGGACGGGGCCGGTGACCAGGGCATCCGCCTCTCCCTGCAGGCAGAGCTCCACCCCCCGACGGATGGCTTCCAGGGAGGCGTGCCCCGCCGACAGGTCGGTGTCCATGGGGTCTCCCGTCGGGGGACTCGTGTCCTCTACGGGAAAAGGGAAGTCCTCCGGGAGTCCGGCCCGAGCACCGAATCCCACCAACTCCACATCGGGGCGTTCTTCCCGGAACCGGAGGGCCGCCTTACCCACGACCTCGGGGCCGATGCCCCTTGGATCTCCCAGGGTGACGGCCAGTCGAGCAGGGCGAGGGCTCAGCGTCGAACCTCGACGAAGGAGCGATCCCGGAGATCCTGGATCAGCCGTTCCTCGAACTTCTCTCCCCGGATGCGCTCCCGGATCTGGGCCCGGAGGTCCTCGAGGGAATACTCTCCCTCATCCCGAACTCCCAGTACCTGGATCACCGCAAAGGCGGGATTCCCCTGAGCGGGAAACTCCACGGGGCCCAGCACCTGGTCGGGCTGGGCGTTCCGGAGGGCCTGGGCGTACCCGGAGGGGAGTTGGTCCAACTGGTCCTGGGTGATCTCCAGGGAGTCGGGAAGGCCGAGCTCCTCCTGCTCCCCGCTGAAGTCCCCGATGGAGGCACCCTCCGCCACCGCGGCCTGGATTTCCTCGGCACGGGTCCGGGTGCGTTCCACGTCCGACGCGCTGACTTCGGCTCCGATGAGGATGTGGTGGATCTTCCGCTCCGCCCCCCGGACCCGTTCCACCTTGATGATGTGCGCCCCGAACATGGTTTCCACCGGTCCCGTGATCATCCCCTCCCGGATGCCGAAGGCGGAATCCTCGAACTCCTGCACCAGGCCGGCTCCCCGGCGGTACCACCCCAGATCCCCACCGGCCTGGCGGGATCCGGGGTCATCGGAAAAGCGTCGGGCGAGGTCGGCGAAGTCCTCACCGTCCCGGATCAGCTCCAGGATGCGCTCGGCCTCCTCCTTTGCCGCTGCCTTCGCCGAATCGGAGGGCTGGGGGAGAAGAACCACCTGACGAAAGGAGAGGGTGGCGGGACGCCGACCCAGCCGTTCGCGTTCCCGCTCGAAGTAGGCCTCCACCTCCGCTTCCTCCACCGGGATGAGCCGAGCCTCCTGCCGGCGCGTCTGGATGTAGCTCTGGAGGAGGAGGGATCGGCGGATCTCGTCCCGGAGGGTGGCTCGATAGGAGGCCAGGGACTGGCCCTGGGCTTCCAGTGCCTCCCGCAGCGCGGCCTCGCTCCCGAAGCGCTCCACCTGGTCGTCCCAGGCATCCCGGAGGGTCTCCTCCACCCGCCCATCAGAGACGTCAATGGTGGTGTCCCGGGCGGCAGCCTGGAGGAGGAGCTGCTGGTTCACCAGGTCCTCCAGGACCTCCCCTTCCACGACGGCCAGCTCCGCGGGGTCGGAGGGAAGAGGTGCTCCCCCTGCCTGCATACGGAGCATCTGCTCCGTGATCTGGCTCATCAGGATGATGGAGTCCCCCACCACGGCGGCCACCCGGTCCACCAGCTGATCCTGGCTGGAGGTGGGCATGGCAGGCATGTCCTGGGCTGCCGCCGGGGTCGACAGGAGGACCACGGAGAGGGCAACGACGAGGAGGCGCATGGCAGGTCTGTCCTTCCGTGGGGCGATGGACATCACGGGATACGGGAGTTCACGGGACTTCAATGGCTGCAGAAACGCCACAGCCGAAGAGGCAATGGCTACGACTCGTAAACCGGGGCCGGCAGGTCGGTTCCTGCCGGCCCCCTGGAGGGTAAGGGTCCATGACGGGTGTCATAGCGGACCCTCTACTTCTTCAACGGCCTTCTACTCCCCCCCCTCGTCGCCCCCCGGAGGAGGTGTCTCCTCGGGAATCAGTTCCTCGGGAACGGCGTCCGGGGTGATCGTCTCTTCCACCTGTCCCTCGGCGCGGAGGGCGGTGATCCGGTCCGCCACCCGATCCATGGCCGATTCATTCAGGCCCCAGCCGAAGTGGTCCCGGAGGGGGAGGGAGAGGTTCCCCAGGGGAAAGACGTCCTGCTCTCCCCGAACGATCCGGTTCATGACCTCATCCACCCGCTGCTCCACCGCTGCGTTCAGGCTCTCTCCCTCTTCGGGAGTGATGTCAGCGAGACCCAGGAGCCCGGCCATGTTCCGGTACTGCTCACGGATATCCCGCTGGATCTCCTCCACCTCGTCGGAGCCCAGGGCGATGCCACGGCTCCGGGCCTCCTCAACCAGGAGTTCACCCCGGGTCAGGTTCCGGAGGAGCCCTTCCAACTGATCATCGGCGGCCATCTCGATCTGCTGACGGAGCTGCTCGGGTTGGTTCAAAAGGAATTCCCGGTAGTCCCGGGCCGTATAGCTTCCGCCCTGGTAGCGGGTGAGGGGCTGGTTCGCCTCCCTGGAACTCAGGGTGGCGTCTGCGTCCGCCGCCAACTCCCGGGCGCGCTCCAGACCGCCGTCGGCGAGTTGGACGTCCGCCGGCTCCTCGATTCCCGCGACGAAAATGGACTCGGCCTGGCTGGTCCGCTGCATCTGGATCTGCGTCCGGAGCTGCTCCCGGATTTCACCCATGTCGGGGAATTCCCGCTCCTCGGTGCGGATGATATGGAGACCGAACTGGGTCTCCACCACGTCGCTCACCTCACCGGGCTCCAGGGAGAAGGCCACCTCCTCGAAGGCGGGAACCATGGAGCCCCGGGGAAAGAAGCCCAGATCCCCACCCCGGGCCGCACTCCCCGGATCCTCCGACCACTCCTCGGCCAGTGCGGCGAAGTCGGCTCCGGCTCGTGCCCGGTCCCGGAGGTCCTCTGCCAGGGCCCGAACCGAGTCGAGCTGGGCCGGGGTGGCCCCTTCCGGATTTAGGAGGAGGATGTGCCGCGCCCGGACACGCTCACCGGGGCGCTCCGCCTCGTAGAAGGCTTCCACTTCCTGGTCGGAGGGAGGCTCACCCTCTTCGATGACGGCGTCCCGGAGCCGCATGACCAGTTCCTGGCTCTCCTGCTGACGGAACACCGGCCCCAGGTCGATGCGGTCCAGCTCCCCCTCCCGATTCACCGCCAGCGCCAGGAGGTGATAGTCCACCCAGAAGTCGGCCAGTGCCGCCACCACCTCGGGGTCGCTGGGGAGTTCGTCGATGGGCGCCAGGAGTCGGGCCGCTCCCTCCACCTGGAGGGAGAAGTCTCCGGCCCGAGCCACCGTGTCAGGGGACATGCGGGGGCCGTCCCGGTCGCACCCGGCCAGGAGAAGGGGCCCGATGAGGAGGGCACCGAGCAGAAGTGTGGTTCCAGAGTGAAGACGCATGCGTCGTCTCGTTTGCATGGGTGAAGGACGCGGGTGCGGCCCAGCGTCCAGTAAACGCGTCAGGCCGCTTTCGCGCGGGTCTGAAGCAACTGCTCCAGCGCTCGGGTCAACGTTCGGGTCAGGGGCTCGGGGCCGATCTGGCGGAGCCCCAGGGACAGGGGGACCATCCTTCGGATTTCAACCTCCACCTGTCGGTCCCGGAAGGGCGGCTCCAATGTGGCCATCCGGGGGTTCGCTGCGGCCCGGAAGGTAATGCGACCCTCCCGTTCCCGTACGAACACCCGCTCGATTCCCAGTTCCTGACCCAGGAGCCGGAGGAGGTGGGCGTCCAGCAGGCGCTCCGCCTCAGGGGGGAGAGGACCGTACCGATCCGCCATCTCCTCACGGAGGTGATCCACCTGGGCCCGGTCCTCCAACTTCGAGAGCCGGCGGTAAAGATGCAGTTTCTGGCTCGAATCCGAAACATACCCGTCGGGAAGGTACGCGGATCCCGGAAGGGATACCTCGGGCTCGGGGAAGGCCTCCTGGCCCCCCTCACCCCGGCGGAAGCGCCGCACGGCGTCCTCCAGGAGGCGCAGGTAGGTGTCCATCCCCACCGCGTGGGCGAAACCGGACTGATGGGATCCCAGGAGGTTTCCCGCTCCCCGGAGCTCCAGGTCACGGAGGGCCACCTGATACCCGCTCCCCAGCTCAGTGTAGTGCTCCAGCACCCGGAGGCGCTGTCGGGCCTCCTCGGTGATTCCGTCGGGGGTGACCAGATAGCAGTGGGCCCTTCGATCGGACCGCCCCACACGCCCCCTGATCTGGTAGAGCTGCGCCAGTCCGAATCGGTCGGCGTGATCCACGATCAGGGTATTGGCGTTGGGCACATCCAGTCCGTTCTCCACGATGGAGGAGCAGACCAGGATATCGATCTCTCCCCGGATGAACCCCCGCATCACCGGATCCAGCGCCCCCGCCGCCATCTGGCCGTGGGCCACCTCCACCCGGGCGCCGGGGGCCAGGCGCCGGACGCGCTCGGCGATGGTGTGGATGGTCTCCACCCGGTTGTGCAGGAAGTACACCTGGCCTCCACGGTCCAGCTCCTGGGCCATGATCTCCGCCAATAGCCCATCGCTCCAGGGGATGGACTGGGTGTGAACGGCCAGGCGGTCCCGGGGCGGAGTCCGGATGAGGGAGAGATTCCGCATCCCGCCGAGGGAGAGCTGCAGCGTCCGGGGGATGGGGGTGGCGGTCAGGGTAAGGACGTCCACCGCCGCCCGGAGCTTCTTCAGCCGCTCCTTGTGCTTCACCCCGAAGCGCTGCTCCTCGTCCACGATGAGGAGCCCCAGGGAGCGGAAGCGGATGTCGGACGAGAGGAGTCGGTGGGTCCCGATGACGATGTCCACTTCCCCCCGCTCCAGCTCCGCCAGGATCTCCTGCTGCTCCTTTGCGGAACGGAATCGGGAGAGGGCTGCAACCCGCACGGGAAAATCGGCGAGTCGTTCCTCGAAGGTCCGGCAGTGCTGCTCCACCAGGATGGTGGTGGGGGCCAGGACCGCCACCTGCTTCCCGTCCTGCACCGCCTTGAAGGCGGCTCGGATGGCCACCTCTGTCTTCCCGAACCCCACATCGCCGCAGATGAGGCGATCCATGGGACGGGGCGACTCCATGTCCTTCTTCACCTCGGCGGTGACCCGGGTCTGGTCCGGGGTGTCCTCGTAGAGGAAGGAGGCCTCCATCTCCCGCTGCCACTTCGTGTCGGGAGAGAAGGCGAACCCCTCCGCAAGTTCCCGTTCGGCATAGAGCTCCAGGAGCTCCTGCGTCATCCGCCGGATCGCCTCTTCGGTCTTCCGCCTCAGGGTCTTCCAGCGCTTCCCGCCGATGCGGTGGACCGAAGGGGGGTCGGTGCCGTCGGTCTCGCCGATCCATCGCTCCACCAGGTCCAGGCGATAGACCGGGACCCGGAGGACCTCGCCGCCGGCGTACTCGATGGCCAGGACCTCCAGGGCCTCTCCGGCCAGATCCATCTGCTCCAGACCCCTGAACTTCCCGATCCCATGGTCCATGTGGACCACGTAGTCCCCCGGTGTGAGCTGGGCCAGGCTCTCCAGGGCCACCGAGCCCTTGAATCGCCGGCCGGTGCGGACACGGCGACTGCGGCGGAAGATCTCATGGTCGGTGAGGACGTTCAGGGAGGGCGTGGTCTCCGGGAGGAGGAATCCCGCCTCCACGGCTCCCACTCCCACGGAGACCCCCGGCGGGAGGCGACGTCCCTCGGCGAGGATCTCCTCGAGCCGCTCCACCTGCCCCTCATTGTCGCAGAGGATGACGGTGGCGGCGCCCCGCTCCGCCTCCTCGGCGAGGAACGCCTTAAGACGATCCATCCGCCGTTCCACCTGCGGCGGTGCCGACGCTCTCAGATTGAGGTCGCCGTGCCCATCGGCGGTGAACCGGAGTCGGGGGTGGCGATCCACCGCCTGGCTGGCCGCTTCGGCTGGGAGGAGAATCCGTTCCGGGGGGGGGAGGTGCTCTCCCCCTTCCTGGCGATCGGCGCGGATCTGGCGCGCCTGGGTCTCGCACCGGCGGAAGGATTCGGCCCAGTCGTCCTCCCCCATCTGGACCAGGACGGCACCTTCGGGAAGGATCTCCAGGAGGCTCCGGGTGGAACGGCTCTCCCCGTCCTCTCCGGTGCGAAAACGGGCAGGGAGGAGTGTGATGCGTTCCTCCGAGCCGGTGGACCGCTGATCCGAAACGTCGAACCGACGAATGGAGGAGATCTCGTCCCCCCAGAACTCCAGCCGCACCGGATCCGGGATCCCCAGGGAGAAGATGTCCAGGATTCCTCCTCGGACGGCGTATTGGCCTACCTCCTCCACCAGGGGCACCCTCTCGTATCCCAGCGTCTCCAACTCCTCGGCCAGGAGTTGGAACCCAATCTCCTCCCCTACCTCCAGTTCAAGCCGGAGGCGGGCCAGGCGGTCGGGGATGGCCACCCGTTCCTGGAGGGCCCGGGGGGTGGTGACGAAGAGTTGGGCCGACCCGCCGAAAAGCGCCTCGACCGCTTCCACCCGGAGGCCGCCGATCCGGGGGTCCGACTCCGGGGAGTAGAAGCGGGCCTCGCTCTGAGGGTAGAGGGGAATGGCCTCCTCCTGCAGGAGGGAGACCATGTCTGCCTCCAATCGTGCCGCCTGATCGGGGTCGTCCGCCACCGCCACCCAGAGGTGACGGGGGAGATCCCTGTGAAGCGCCGCCAGGAAGGCGGCGGCTGCCGAACCCACGTTTCCGGTGACCGTCAGGGTCTCTCCACCGGATGGGGGACGTCGGAGAAGGGCCTGGAAGGTGGGGGAGGAGCGGAGGCCCTCCACCACGTGATGGGATCTTGGCGTCAAGGCAAGGGGCGTCGGACCGACGGTGTGGAGTGGGATTGGGGACTCAAGAAGGATGACCGGGTGCCGCCGTTGCGACCGGGGGCGGCCAGCCACCCCTCCGCCACCAGGAGGAGGAGAGCCAGCAGGGCCAGATAGGGGGCCACCTCGCGGCCTCGCCGGTGGGGGAGGATCTCCCGGTCCCACCGAACCGGATCACGGACGATCCGGGCTCCCGTCCCCATCCACGCCGCGACATCCTCCGCCGCGAGACGGGGCCCCGGGGGCGGAGCAGGACGGACGGCAACCCGGCCCATCACCGCCCCACCCTCATCCAGGAGGTCCCAGACACCGGTGCGACCGGTTTCCAGCACGGACGAGATACCATCAGCGGGGCGGATGGTTCCGTCGGGCGCGCGCACCTGATGCGCCTCCAGAGGGAGGGGGAGCGGCTGGCCGGCCTGCACGGCGGAAGAGGCCCCAGGGCCCTCAGCCGGGTCCAGGAGCCGGTCCAGGAAGGGAAGCATGGCGGCGGAGAGGGGGAGGTCCGAAGAGGATCGGTCCAGGGGAGATGCCAGGATCCGGAGGCGCTGACCCGTAGCCTCCACCTCCTCCACGAGCCATGGGGCGCCATCCCCGGTCCGCAGGAGAACCCCTTCCGGGGGACCCTCAAGGCCCACACGCCACCGGAGCGTCACTTCAGCCAAGGAGGGGGGGAACCCGGAGCCATCCACCTCCAGCCGGTACTCGGCATCGGCGGGGGTGTCGGGAAGGCTCATGCGCCAGGAGGCCCCCCGGGCCTCAAGCCATCGATTGAAGGCAGGGAGGAGGGAGGGGTCTCGTGGAGGGAGGACCACCGTGAGTTCTGTGGAGGGGTCCACCGACGGGCCCGGCAGGCCCGCCAACTCCATCAGGAACTGGACCTGAGCGGAGGGGACGGGGGACGTACGGATCCGCCCCCCCGCCTCCAGGGCCTCCAGCGCCTCTGCCAGGAAGGGAGGAGGGGGGCCCTGGAGGGCCACGCTGGGTGCTGCACGCACCTGCAGGGCGAAGTCCACCACGTCGTCGGCGAGGAGGGCGTCGGGGTCGATCTCCACACGCCCTGTCCACCACCCGGCCCCCATGGCTGGCAGTGGGAAGACGCCCCATCCCCGTTCGTCGGTCCTCCCCGCGGCGACGAGTTCCTCTCCGAGGTGGATCCGCACGGCAACGTTCGCGGAGTCGGCGCCGGCGATCCGAACCTCCACTTCCGAGGGGTCGCCGGCCCGGGGGGGGAGGCCGCCTCCCACCCGGACCTCGGCGATCCCCCGATGCGGCACCTGGGGAAGCTCAGTGTCCAGGATCAGGACGGCGGACTCCAGTGCCGGCGGCTCCCCGGTCTCCAGTCCCCGGAGGTCGGAGAAGAGGAGGATCTCCGAGGGGCCATCCCCGGCGGCGGCCAGGAGAGCGTCGGCCCGGGCAAGGGCCCCGGCCAGGTCGGGGTCTACCGCTGTGGGGCGGAGGGTGGAGAGGAGGGAGTCCGCCTGGAGAGGGGTGAGGGGGAAGCTGGCGCGCCAGGGTTCACCTGCGGCCACCACCCAGATGCGATCCCCTGCGCCCGCCGCACCCAACGCCTCCCTGGCCCGATCCCGGAGATGGTCCAGGACCCGCTCCCCCTCGACCACCAGTCCTGATGAGAGCCCGTTGTCCACGATGAGGACCAGGGAACCGGAGGGGTGGTCCCGTCCCCCGATGGGTAGAACGAGACGGGCGGCGGCCAGAACCAGGAGGGCCAGGAGGGCCAGCCGGGAGAGGAGGAGGAGCAGTTGCCGGAGGCGAAGGGTGTGATCCCGATCCCTGGTGCTGGTGAGGAGGTACCGCAGGGCCGGGAAGGCCTCGGTCTCCGTCTGGTTCCGTTGCCAGAGATGGAGGATGAGGGGGATGGCCAGGGCCAGGCCCGCCAGTAGGAGGAGGGGTGCGAGAAGGGTCACGGCTCAGCGACGGGCCCGGGCCCGGAGGACGTGGCGAAGCGTCGGTCCGAAAGGTCGGCTGGTGTCCACCAGGTGATAGTCCACGCCTGACGGTCGGAGCGCGGCCCGCCAGCTTCGGATGGCCCCCTCCACCGCATCCCGATAGGCGGCGCGGATCTCCGGCACGGAAACCCGGAGTTCCTGGCCTGTTTCCGGGTCCTTGAAGAGGCGGGTGCCGGTGCCGGAGAGTTCCCGTTCCCCTGGGTCCAGGAGATGGAGCACCAACACCTGGTGTCCCCGATGGGACAGGTAGCGGAGGGCACGGGCCGTGGTCTCCGCGTCCAGGAGGAGGTCCGACACCAGGATCACCATTCCAGGTCTCCGGAGGCGAAGGGCAACCTCCCGCACCGGTTCCCCTGCCTCGGTCTCTCCCCTGGCTTCCTGTTCCGCCACCCGGCGCAAGAGCTCCGCCTGGTGACGTCGACCCCCCCGGGCAGGGAGCCAGTCCCGGACGCCCTGGTCGAAGGGCGCGAAGCCGACCCGGTCTCCCTGCCGGATGAGGAGGAGTCCCATTGCCGCCGTGAGGAGTTGGCCGTACCAGAGCTTGGAGGGAAGCGCGCCGGGCTGGGAACTCCACCCCATGGAGCCGCTCACATCCAGGAGGAGATAGGCACCCAGGTGCGTGTCCTCCTCGAACTGCTTCACGTAGAAGCGGTCGGACCGTCCCACCATGCGCCAGTCCACGTGGCGGAGGTCGTCCCCCGGCCGGTAGGCCCGGAGTTCCGCGAACTCCGCCGAGAGACCCCGTCGGGGCGACCGGTGGAGTCCAAGGAGGAAGCCGTCCACCACCTTGGTGGCTACCAGCTCCAACCCACCCAGGGCGGCGAGTTCCGCGGGACCCAGGAGGTCAGGGCGACGGGTCCGGGCGTTGGAGGTTTCAGGGGGCATGCGGCGGATCGGATCGGGGTCGAGAGGAGGAGGGCGGCCAGGGCGGAGTTCAGGGGAGGCCGAGCCCCACCTTCACGGAGAAGCTGTCATAGTCGCCGGCCAGATACTGACCCGCGAGATTCAGGAGGAGGAACTGCAGCCGGAATCCGGCACCCATGGCCAGGGTCGAGTCGAGCCCGGAGCGGAAGGCCACTTCGGTCCCGTCCTCGGGGAGGGTGGGGAGTCCTTCGGGATTCTGCACCCGGTATCGCACCTCCACTGAGCTTCGGCGCGTCCCTGCCGTTCCGTACACGGAGAGAGGCCCGAAGGTGCGTCCCGCCAGGATCCCCATCTCCCGGGACGACCCATCCAGGTAGTCTCCCACCTCCACCGACTGGCGGCCAACCTGCAGCGAGAGGTCGATGGGGAGTTCCACCCACCGACCGATCTCGTGCTTGACTCCCCACCCCACGGCGCGGGCATTCCCCACGTCGGCTCCCAGCTCGAAGGTGGGGAGGAAACGGACCATCACCTCGGAACCGAACCCGACCCCCACAACCAACTGGAGGACCGCGTATGGGATCACCGAGAGGTCCAGGCCGTCGGGAAACCGGAGGTTGTAGGCATCGGGATCCTCGCCGGCTTGAAGGAGGTCCTGACGGAAGGACCCGGCGGGTTCCATGACGACGCCGGCTCCCGTTCCGGCGGCGCTGGGAGTGGAAGGGTCGTCGCCCCGGGGCTGATAGGGGGCCGGGTAGGTCCGGTTGCCAAGGGCGGGGTGGGCGAAGTGGAGGGTGTCGGGAAGGATGGCGTCGAAGCGGCGGACATCCACCGGCGTGAGCGCTCCGAAGACCCGGGCCGAGACGTCGAATCGAAAGGCCCCCATCGCATGGGCCGTATCGAAGAGGCCGCTGTTCAGGGCGTAGCCCAGGCCCTCGGTGAGGGGGAGGATGTAGAGGGCGGCGTTGTCCTCAGCGAGGGCCGCGAGCTGGTCCTCCACCGTCTGGGCTTCCGCCGTTCCTCCGCCCCCGGGGAGGGCGGGAAGGGCAGGGACGGCGAGAAGGGCCAGGAGAAAGGTCGGGAAAAGCCAGTTCCGACGTGCCCTCGACTCCCCCGGAGAGTCCCCGGGGTGCCCAGGCATTCCACAGGCAGGATGCCGTTTCCCGGGACCCTGTGAATCGCTTCCTTCCAAGCTCATGGGATACCTCCGAAGGGGGGATCCGGCGCAAGGGAAAGGTAGGGTAGTCGGTGGGGGAAGGGGAGAGGGTGGCGGCGAGGAAATCACCGCCCGAAAAGGGCTTTCCCCTTTCGGGAGTCAATTGATCCACTCTGCCGCTTCCGGTTATCTTGCACGTATCGAATCCCGGTTTTGCCGCAAGGTCCGGACGGCCCCCAGGGGTCGGTTCCTTCCCGGGACGTCCCGTTCAGCCCCCTCTCCCGTGCGCATCGAGAACATCCGTAACTTCTGCATCGTGGCGCACATCGACCACGGCAAGTCGACGCTCGCCGATCGGCTTCTCGAGGCCACGGGCACCCTGGACTCCCGGGCGATGCGGGCCCAGGTGCTGGATTCCAATGAGCTGGAGAGGGAGCGGGGGATCACCATCAAGCTCCACGCCGTCCGGATGGACTACACGGCGTCCGACGGGAAGATCTATGAGCTGAACCTCATCGATACTCCGGGTCACGTGGACTTCACCTACGAGGTGTCCCGGTCCCTTGCGGCGTGCGAGGGGGCTCTCCTGGTGGTGGACGCCAGCCAGGGGATCCAGGCTCAGACCCTCTCCAACCTCTTCCTGGCCCTGGACGCGGGCCTGGAGATCATCCCGGTCCTGAACAAGATCGACCTACCCGGTGCCGAGCCGGAGCGACGCCGCGACGAGTTGGTGGATCTTCTGGGGGTGGATCCCGACTCCATCCTCCTGGCCAGCGCCAAGGAGGGGAAGGGAGTTCCGGAGATCCTGGAGGCGGTTGTGGCCCACGTGCCCCCGCCCGAAGGCGACCCCGACGCACCGCTCCGGGCCCTCATCTTCGACTCCTATTACGACAAATACCTGGGTGCCGTCCCCTCCATCCGTGTCGTGGACGGCCGACTGCGGGCCGGGATGCAGGTGGGCTTCGGCGCCCACGACGAGAGCTACGAGGTCACCGAGGTGGGGTTCCAGCGCATCCAGCGGGTGCCCCAGCCCGAACTGGGTCCCGGTGAGGTGGGGTACATGGTGGCTGCCGTGAAGGAAGTGGCCCACACCCGGGTCGGGGACACGATCCTCGATGCCGACAACCCTGCGACGGAGCTCCTGGAGGGATACCAGGAGGTCCGTCCCATGGTCTTCGCCGGCCTCTACCCCACGGACTCCGACGACTACGAGGACCTCCGGGAGGCGCTGGATCGGCTTCGCCTGAACGACGCGGCACTCCAGTACGAGCCCGAGACCTCGGCGGCCCTGGGTTTCGGCTTCCGCTGCGGCTTCCTGGGGCTCCTCCACATGGAGATCGTCCAGGAGCGGCTGGACCGGGAGTTCGGGGTGCAGCTCATCACCACCGTCCCCAACGTGAAGTACCGGGTCCGATTGACCAACGGAGAGGAGCTCTGGGTGGAGACTCCGACGAAGTTGCCCGACCGGGGTCGCATCGCCTCGGTGGCCGAGCCGATGGTGAAGGCCCGGGTCATGTGTCCCTCCGAGTACATCGGGAATGTCCAGAAGCTCGCCCACGAGCGCAGGGGGGTCTTCCTGGGCATGCAGTACCTGGACCCCCAGCGGGTGGAACTGGAGTTCGAGCTCCCCCTGGCGGAGATCGTCCTGGATTTCTACGATCGCCTGAAGAGCGGTACCCGGGGCTATGCCTCGCTGGACTATGAGTTCCTGGAGTATCGGGACGACCGGCTGGTTCGTCTGGACATCCTCCTGAACGGGGACCCGGTGGACGCCTTCTCGGTGATCATCCACGAGGACAAGGCCGAGAGCCATGGCCGGGATCTCACCCGGAAACTCAAGGAGTTGATCCCCCGCCAGCAGTTCGACGTGGCGCTGCAGGCGACCATAGGGAGCCGTATCGTGGCCCGGGAGAATGTGAAGGCGGTGCGGAAGAACGTGACCGCCAAGTGCTACGGCGGGGACATCACCCGGAAGCGCAAGCTCCTGGAGAAGCAGAAGGAGGGGAAGAAGCGGATGAAGCAGGTGGGTTCCGTGGAGATTCCCCAGGAGGCTTTCCTGGCTGTGCTCTCCCTGGGAGACTAGTGCGTTTCTTGGAGATTCGCGACGGGGCCGGAGGTGGGACGTTTCTTCGTGGGGCCAAGGGGGCGGGGCCTGACGGGGAGCCCGACCGGCGACCCGTCCTGGGCGTGTTGGGAACACTGGTGTGGGACACGATTCGGAATCGGGACATCCGGGTGGAACCGCTGGAGGAGTGGGGAGGGATCGGCTATGCCCTCGAGGCCCTGACCGTGGCACTCCCCGAGGAGTGGGAAATCCTTCCGCTGGTCCGGGTGGGTCGGGACCTGGCAGAACCGGCCCTTCGCTATCTCCGGGACCTTCCCCGTGTCCGTGTGGAGCCCGGGGTGGTGGTGGTTCCCCACCCCAACAACCGGGTGGAACTGGTGTATCGCGACGGTGTGCGCCTCACCGAACGGCTTACCGGCGGAGTGCCGTCCTGGAGTTGGCCCCAGCTCTCCCCCCTGCTGGGACTCTGTGATGCCCTGTATGTGAACTTCATCTCCGGGTTCGAAATGGAGTTGGAAACCGCCCGGAGCCTGAAGGTTGGCTTCAAGGGCCCCATCTGGGCCGATCTCCATTCCCTCTTCCTGGGTGTGGGAGCGGAGGGCGCCCGGTTTCCCCGGCCCCTTCCCGCATGGGCGGACTGGCTCCACTCCTTCGATGCGGTGCAGATGAACGAAGACGAGTTCAAGCTCCTGGGAGAGGCGGCCGGGGATCCCTGGGCGCTGGCCGGGGCCGCAGTCGGGGCAGACCTGGACCTCCTCACGGTGACGCTGGGACCCCGGGGGGCGGCCTACGTGGCCCGGGGAGGATTCTCCCCTGAACCCCGGGAGTGGCCGCGGGGGCGTGGGCGGATGGCGGATCCGGCCCCCACCCGGAGCGGGAAGGTCGACGCCCCTGGGGCGGTGACGCAGGGGGACACCACCGGCTGCGGTGACGTCTGGGGGGCCACGGCCTTCGCCCGCCTCCTGGCCGGGGACGACCTGGAGGCGGCCATGAGCCGGGCCAATGCGCAGGCGGCCCGAAATGTGGGGCACCGGGGCGCCCGGGGTCTCCATCATCATCTTTCGGGCCGAGTCGCCCCGGGGAATCAATGAACGTCGTCGACGTCCCCTCTTCCCTGGACTACCGGACCCTGGACCACTTTGCGGAAGAGGTCTCCCGGGTGAAGGAGGGGAAGGTGCTCCTGGACGCCCGGCGTCTCCGATGGGTGGACCCGGTGGGGATGATCGGACTCCTGGGCCTGGGGCGACACCTCCTGGACCGGGCCGGAGAGCCTCCGGCCCTTCAACTCCCCGAGGGAGGTGAGGTCCCGGGGTATCTCTCCCGGATGGGATTCTTCGAGGCCGGGGCCGGGATCTTCCGGATGGAGGACCGCGCCACTCGACGAGGAGGAAAGGCTTCGGAAGTCCTTCTTGAGATCACCCCGATCCAGGAAAACCGGGATGTCCACGAGCTGGTGGAGCGGGTGCAGGAGCGAGCGGCCCTCATCCTGGGACGTACCCTCCACCTTCCCCCATCGGCGGTGGTCCAGTTCTCGGTGATCCTTTCCGAGGTCTGCCAGAACATCCTGGAACACGCCGAGGCGCCGGGGTGGGTGGCGGCCCAGACCTACCAGTGGACGCGCCGCCTGGGACGGCAGGTGCTGGTCCTGGCGGTGGGGGACGTGGGGCGAGGCTTCCGGGGCTCCCTCTCCAGCGAACACGCCGGGCGCTACGGGGATCGATGGAGTGACGCCACTGCCCTGGAAGCCGCCTTCATTCATGGCATCACCCGCTTCCCCGACCAGGGGAGGGGGCAGGGCATCCAGCAGATCCGAAAGCAGGTCCGGCGGTGGAATGGGCTCATCGCCATCCGGAGCGGCACGGCCCGCATCGCCGACGTTCCGGAGTGGGAGGATCTTCCTCCACTGGAGTCGGGGCTCCCCGCGGTTCCCGGTTCCTGGATCACCATCCTCCTTCCGGAGCGGGTGGAGGGGGATCGGCCATGACCGGACGCGAGGATCTCCAGTTCGACGCCTTCGCCGTGGACGTGCGGGAACTCCTTTCCCGAACGGTGGCCAGCCTCTATTCCCACCTGGTGACCCGCCCCACGGGACGGGCCGTTCGGCTCGCCATCGAGAACCAGCTCCGGGATCTTCGCCGTCCGGTCCTCTCCCTGGTGGATCTCTCGTCGGTATCGGTCCTGGACTTCTCCTGTGCCGACGAGGTGGTGGCCAAGCTCATCCTGGCGGTGCAAGGGGATCCGGGGGGAGGCACCTTCGTCCTTTTCCAGGGGGTGCGGGAGTTCCACCGGGAGCCCATTGAAGCGGTCCTGGAGCGTCATGATCTACGGGCCGTGGTCCAGGTGGACGCCGGCCCCACCCGCCTCATGGGCCCAGCGCGGGCAAGGGAAGGGGCTCTCTGGTCCCGTGTGGAGGATGAGGGGCGGATCGCCCGCGACCGGATCCCCCCTGTCCTATACCGGGATTCTGGAGACGAGGAGATCCTTGAACTCCTGGTGCGGCGCCGCCTGGTCTTCCGGCACCCCGATCGGGGTGATCTCCATTCCCTGAGCGCCCTTTCCCGGGAACTGGGCTCCGGCCCCCCTCTCTCTCCCGGAGTCTGACCCGTGGTCGCCATCCTGACATTCCGATCGCCCTTCTAGTAGGCAGACCCTGATATGACCCCGCCTCCCAGACACCCCCATTCCACCGCCATCCATGGGGAGGGTCCCCTGGGCCCCCGGCGGCCCGGAGCTCCTGTGGTGCCGCCTCTGGTTCGGAGTGCCACCTTCCACGGGGGAGGTCCCGATGATCCCGGACAGCTCTTGTATGCCCGCTACGGGAACACTCCCAACGCCTTGGAGGTGTCCCGGAAGCTGGCCCTCCTGGAGGGGGCGGAGGACAGTCTGGTGTTGGGGAGTGGGATGGCGGCCATCTCCCTTACCCTCCTGGCCTTGGTCCGGGCCGGTGATCACCTCATCTCCTCCTCGGAAATCTACGGGGCCACCCGCCTCTTCATGGAAAGGGAGCTCCCCCGGCGCGGAGTCGAGGTGACCTTCGTGGACGCCTCCGATGCCCGAGGCTGGCGCCGAGAACTCCGTCCCCGAACTCGGGGACTGTATCTGGAGACCCCCACCAATCCCGGCATCCGGATCCGGGATCCGCGGCCGGTGGCCGCAGTGGCCAGGGAACGGGGCATTCCCCTGGTCGTGGATGCCACCTTCGCCACGCCCCTCCTCCTCCAACCCCTGAAATGGGGGGCGGACCTGGTGGTGCATTCCGCCACCAAGTACCTGGGGGGACATTCGGACCTGTGCGCCGGTGTCATATCCGGAGGAAGTGCCATGGTGGAAGAGGTCCGGGGGATGCTCCGGCTCTATGGCCCCTCCCTGGACCCCCAGGCGGCCTGGCTCCTGGACCGGGGTATCCGGACGCTGGGGGTCCGGATGGCGGGCCATAGCGCCAACGCCACCGAGTTGGCGGCTTGGCTGGACGGACAGAGCGGGGTGGAACGGGTGATCCATCTTTCCCGGGAGGATCACCCCGACCGGGAGGTCTATCAGGAGCTCATGTCGGGTCCGGGGGGGATGCTCGGGCTCGTCCTCTCGGGAGGCGCACCGGCGGCCGCGGCCTTCTGTCGTGCCCTTCGACTGGCGGCTGTGGCTCCCAGCCTGGGGGGAGTTGAGACGCTGGTCTCCCTCCCTGGACTCACCTCCCACCGGTCCCTCACCCTCGATGCCCGGCGGGCCATTGGAATTCCCGATGGCTTCGTCCGGATCTCGGTAGGTCTGGAGGGGGTAGCGGACCTCAAAGAAGACCTTGCCCGGGGGCTCCACGCCGCCGGTCGGCTCGCGGCCCCATGAGGAGGCCGTTGACCTCCCTCCTTGCCCGCAGGTAGCTTCGGGAGGTGCGGGGACGAAGATCGCCCCCGTGCGGCTCGAATTCTCAGCGAAGGATCGGATCCATGTCCAAAGAAGAGCGGATCCAGGAAGTCCTGGAGCAGATCCGGCCGGCCCTCCACGCCGATGGCGGCGATGTGGAGTTCCTGGGATACGACGAGACGGAGGGGGTGGTTCACCTGCGCCTCATGGGGGCCTGTGAATCCTGCCCAATCTCCATGCTCACCCTCAAGGAGGGGATCGAGCGGCGCATCCGGAACACACTTCCGGAGGTGAACGAGGTGCTGGCGGTCTGATCGACCGGCGGCCCTGTTCCCCCTCCACCCGTGTTCCATGCGCTGATGGTCCGGTTCCGGGGCCCGCTGCCCTGAAGGGAGCGGGCCTCTCGCGTTTCGGGATCGGGTCCCGAGAGGGCCCTGCTTCCAAGCCGACCTTCCTTCGGAAGTCCACGCCCTGACCTACCCAATCGAAATCAACCAGGATTGCCCCTGATCATGAGCACCGAGGCCCTGAAGCGTTCCGTCATGAGCGCCCTGTCCGGTATCGTCCACCCCCACACGGGAGAAGACGTGGTGTCCAGTGGCCACGTCCAGAACCTGGAGGTAGGGGACGGAGGCGAGGTTCGTTTCTCCTTCTCCCTCCGTCCCCGGGATCCCGGGACCCTGGTGAAGGAGGTTCGCACCCGGGCCGAAGAGGTGGATGGCGTGGCGTCGGTGAAGGTGAATGTGCAGCTTCCCCAGACCGCCGGGGCTGGGCCAACTCCCGCAGCGGGAGGGGATGGCGCGGGAACTCCGAAGCAGGGCGGCCTCCAGCCCGGCTCGGTCCCGGCCCCAACCCCGCGCCCTGGGATTCTGGCGGACACCGATCACATCATTGCGGTAAGCTCGGGCAAGGGGGGGGTGGGGAAGTCCATGGTGGCGTCCAACCTGGCGGCGGCGCTGGCCAGGGAAGGCCTCCGTGTCGGCCTCCTCGACGCCGACATCTACGGCCCCAACATTCCCCGTATGTTCGGTGAGACGCGCCGGCCGAAGGTGAGCGGGGAAAAGGGGAAGGAGATGATCGAGCCCCTGGAGGCCCATGGCGTGCGCCTCATGAGTCTGGGGTTCCTTCTGGAGGAGGAGCAGCCCGCCATCATGCGGGGCCCGCTCATCGCCGGGATCCTTAGGCAGTTCCTGGAGCAGGTGGACTGGGGGCCGCTGGATGTGATGGTGGTGGACATGCCTCCCGGAACCGGAGATGCCCAGTTGTCCCTTGTCCAGACCATCGACCTGGACGGAGCCGTCATGATCACCACCTCCCAGGCCGTCTCCACCGGGGACGTCCGGCGGGGGGTCAAGATGTTCGAGCGGGTGAACACGCCGGTGTTGGGAATCGTGGAGAATATGGCGGGGGAGATCTTCGGGAGCGGGGGGGGGGAGCGTCTTGCCCGGGACCTGGGCCTCGCCTTCCTGGGGCGGGTACCCCTGGATCCGGCGGTGCGCCGGGCGGGGGACGCCGGTACCCCCACCGTCCTGGACGCACCGGATTCGCCGGCGGGTCAGGCGCTGGGAGAGGTGGCGGCCCGGGTCTTCGCCTCGGTCCGGAACCCGGAGACGGTGGGATGAGAACGCCGTTCCTTCCCCGCCCCTCCAGGGACGCCCTCTTCACCAGTCCGCTCCACGTCATCGTCCGGGACTTTCCCGAGACCCTTCAGGAGTTCCAGTCCCACGGGGTTTCGCTGGAGGAGTTCGGGGATCGGTCCCTTCAGGATTTCGAGGACCCGGGCCCTCTCCTGGATGCCCTGGAGGACTCCACGGCGTGGAGGCCTCCGGTCATCGAGGCCTGAGGGGCGGCGTTACTTGCCGCTTTCCAGCCACTCCCGGTCCGCGGCGGTGAGTTCGTCCGGGGACTTCTTCCGGTCCAGCAGCTTCAAGACCAGCCAACCCACCAAAAGGATGGGGGCGACCTTGAAGAGGAGGACGGACGCCAGTCCGAACGCAAGGGAGAAGACGGTCCCGACGATGGAGAGCACGACGCCCACCACGATGAGGGTCAGGAGACCGACGGCGAAGAAGGTAAGCAGGGTCC
The DNA here is from genome assembly GCA_007695225.1 of Gemmatimonadales bacterium. Taxonomy (GTDB): domain Bacteria; phylum Gemmatimonadota; class Gemmatimonadetes; order Longimicrobiales; family Gaopeijiaceae; genus T3Sed10-66. Next base: position 15,557 of record REED01000110.1, on the reverse strand, counting down.
CGATCATGATGAACTCCCGTTGAAATAAGCCCCTGGGTCGGAGCTCGGTCGGTCCTTTGGTTTCACATTGAGGGGCCTCGTGACCGAGGGCCTCCTAACTTCACTACGGAAACCCCGGGTGGAAAGATTCGGCTCACCGGAAACATTCAGTTTACCGGATGGGGAGGATCGAGACGCTCCCGAAGGCGCTTTCCACATGGATCTCGACCTGGACTTCCGCCCGGTCCCAGTTCGGCGACACGTAGACGTTCCCGTTCCGCTCCAGCCCCGGAGCGTTCACCGAGGAGAGGAAGGTGGAGCGGGTCATCCTCACTCCTGCGGTATCGGGGACTCGAATCTCCAGCGACCCCAGACCCATCTTCGCGCGGACCCGCGTTTGTGACCGGGTGAGGCCTCCCAGTTCCAGGCGCACGTCCCCCACACCGGCTTCCACGTCGATCTCCCGGGCGTTGAGCCGTCCGAGGTCCGTGGCCACGAAAGCTGCGGCTCCCACCTTGAAGTTAGCCCGTTCCAGCTCTCCCGGGTTCGGCTCCGATACCCGGACCCGGGTGTCGGAAGCACCGGTGGAGAGGTCGAGTTGCTGGAGATGGAGGCCACCCAGGTCGAGCTCGGATCGCACTGCCCCGAACTCCATCTTGAGTCGGAGGGGGAGCTCCCGGCTGAGTCGGAGGGTGAGTTCCCCCTCTTGCTCTCCCCGACGGAGGGACGTCCGGCGCGAGGATCCCTCCACCCCCACCCGGAGGACTCCGGGACGGAAGTCGTGGATCGGGGTGAACCCTTCCTCGTCGTAGCGCACCCGGGCCCGGTAGAGGACCCCAGCCCCTGCGGGAAGGAGGGTGACGGTCCCCATTCCGTATTCCACCTCGACCCGGAGTTCGGTCTCGCCGCGGATCTGACGCTCGTACTGGGTGGTGGACCAGGTCTGGGCCGCCACGGGGGATGGGAGGGCCATACCCCCCCACAGGGCGAAAGCGAGCACCACCGCTCCCAATCCACCGTGGAGAACCTGCCGGTTCAACGAGGGCCCATTCCGGGCGCTTCTCCCATCGCCCCTGCCCCTCTCCTTCTTCAGCAGTCTTCTAGCTCCCATGGGGGTCCTCACGATCCAATCCATCTGCCTCGGGGGCTCCCCCTTCCGTCTCCCACCGCATCTCGGAGGAGGAAGGAGAAGCGTCGGGGGAGGCCACGTCGTCGGAGGAAGACGTCTCCGGGCGGCTCCGGAAGGGGTTGTCCTCGGGGGACCGGGAGGAGAAAGGGGTTCCCCGGGGGCTGAAGGGGTCGGGCTCTGGGCCGAAGGGGTCATCGTCGGGGCTCCAGCCGCCTCCGGCATACCCCCGATCCCGTCCGGCCCGGGAGAGGATCACGGCACCGAGCCCCACCACGATGGCCACCATGCTCAACACCACACCCACGAAGGTGAGGAGTCCGTAGAAGACCCCCAGTACCGGGCCTCCCATCCGGAAGAGATGCGCCAGGGCGAAGGCCACCAGGAGGACCGCCACACCCGTCCCGATCTGGGCGGCGGGGCGGGAGGTCTCGAATCCTTCCAATCCCTGGAACTGTCTCCGGGAGACCCATCGGCCAAGATTCCATGCCATGGCCAGATACCCCAGAACCATGGCCATGGCGAAGGCCATAGGGAAGACCGGGAGCCAGAGGAGCATCACCGGGATACCGATGATGGTGATGGCCAGGATCACGATTCCCAGGATCCATACGGGGAAGGCCAGGACGAGTCCTGCCAGTCCCACCAGCGCGGATCGTCCGGTGGCGTTGTGGGCGGTGCGGGCCACCGTCTCGAAGTGGCGTGGGAAGAAGTAGAGGATGGCCAGGCCCACGCCCACCAGGAGGAGGAAGGTGAGGGCGGTCTGGAAGAGCCCTCCCAGCCCCCGGAGGACATTCCGGAAGACGGAGCGGGAGGGATCCCTTCCCGTCCGCACCGATACCCGGGGTTCCATCTCCGCCCGGACCACCTCCATGAGGCTGTCCCGCAGGGTCCGCTCCAATTCCTCGCGGAGTTGGGCCTCGGTCTGGGCCACGACCCCGGTCACTTCGAGAATCTCACCCCGCACCGCTCTCCGGTCGCCCAGGATCCGGGCGTCGGTCCAGCGGAGGTCCCCATCCACCCGGGCGTCATCGCCCAGCTGGATCTCTCCACCGAGGAGGAGGATGTCCCCCCGGACCCGACCGTCCACGAGGAGGTCGCCGTCCACGATGAGGAGGGTCTCCTCCACATCGTCGTCGGACTCCACCCGCACCGACTCCCCGATATGGACCTGGATGGGGAGTCCCGTCCTCCGATCCTCCAGGGCCCGGGTGAGGGCATGGAGGCGCTCCGGGCGGAGGACCATGGCCTGGAGGAGTTCCCGCTCCGCTTCCGGGGAGAGGGCCGGAAGCGCCGGCTGGGCGGCCGCGCCTTCCAGGGCGAAGGTGGCACCGATCCGGGCGGTGAGGGCCTCCGCCGACCGGGCGCCCTCGCCGGACAGATCCCCAGGCGGGGTCCAGTTCCGGAGAAGCTCCGCCACCTGGCTGTTGTCGGCGGCCACGGCCTGCCCCAGGAGGCTCCGCCAGGAACGTTCCAGGGCGTCCCCGGGGGTGAAGGCCCCCACTTCGTCCCCATTCACCAGGACGCGCCCGTCCCGGAAGACCGTGGAGAGGGTGCTTCCGTCGGCGAACTCCAGGTCGATCCCCGCCTCCTGACTGGAAACGGTCACCTGGTTGAAGACCACAACCCTCTCCTGCGCCGCCCCTGCCAGGGGGACGAGGAGGAGGACCAGGAAGGTCCGGACGAGGGAGGAGACTCCCTTACGAAGATGCCTTGACATGATTCTCCGTGGAGAACGAGGGTGCGATCACGTGCCGGTAGAGAACCCAGGCAGCGGCCAGGACCGAGGCCCAGAGGGCCACGAGGCCGAAGGCCACCATTCCCGGGGCCTGCAGGAGGGTGGAAACCACCTCCCACGCCCGGAGGACCACAGGGTTGCCTCCGAAGGATTCCAGCGCTCGGAGCCACCCGGCGCCCAGGGCGTCGGACAGTCTCCAGCGGGCGAAGGTGAGGAGCCCCCCGAAGGAGAGGAGGGGGTGAAGGACCACCGCGGCCACAGCGGCCACCATGGCCACCGTTGGGGTGGCCACCAGCCCTCCCACCACCGCCCAACCCTTCCGGGTGGCGGGGATGAGCCGGCTCGCGGCATCGAGTGCCCGGGTCGTCCATGCCGCTTCGGGGGACCGGGCCGCCTCGGCGATGGCCGCTACCGGAACCCGGGTCATCACCGCGTCGGCGAACCCCTGCGGGGGTGAGAAGCGGGGAAGGGCCTGGAGACCTTCGAAGACGGGTGCCCAACCCTCCATCTCGGAGCGGCACCGGCCACAGGTAGCCAGATGCTCGTCTACGCGCTGGCGGGCTCGGATGCCCAGCTGCCGATCCAGGTACTCATGGATCCCATTGACGTTCAGGTGCCGGACCCTCGAGGGCGCGCTCCGGCTCGGGACGAGGCGCCGGAGGCCATCCGCCGCCCGCTGTGCCAGCGGGGGACGGACCTCCACCTTGGTCATGACCCGATCGGCGAACCCCAGGGCCGGACCCAGGTCCGGTAGATCTTCCAGCTCCGAGAAGAGGAGCTGCCAGCCCTCCAGTTCGGCACGGCAGCGCCCACACCCCGCCAGGTGGGCCCGTGCAGGGTCCATCCGTGCAGGGTCCAGCGATCCCTCGGCCATGGCCTGAAGGAGTTCGCTGTTCAGATGGGCGTCGTCGTGCGGATTCACCACAGTCTCCTCATGGGTTGTATCGGCGGCCTCAAACTTCCCTACGGATTTGTCCTCGTCCGGGTTTCGTTCCCCGGGATTTGTTGGACGGGGAGGCGTCATGTGGCCACCCCCGCCAGGAGTTCCTTCAGTTCGCTCCGGCCCCTGTGGATGAAGGTCTTCACCGTTCCAAGGGGGACCTCCATGATCTCCGCGACCTCTTCATAGGAGTGTCCCTCCACATGGCGGAGGAGGACAGCGGTGCGGTACTCGGGGCGGAGGTGTCCGATGGCGGCTTCGATGCGCGTCCCGAGTTGTCGGTTCTCGGTGTATTCCTCCGGCGTCTCCGAAGTGTCCGTCACCGTGATCTGGCTCTCCTCTGCCTCTTCGTTGCTCCGGGCATGGGGGGATCCGTGGATGGAGACGGTGTCGAGTTGCTTCTTCCGGAGATGGTCGATGGTGAGGTTGTTGGCGATCTTGAAGAGCCAGCTGGAGAACTTGTACTTCGGGTCATAGCTCCCCAGGGCATGGAAGGCCTTCACGAAGGCTTCCTGCGCGAGATCCTCCGCCAGCGTGGCGTCCCGCACCATGCGGAAAACCAACGAGAAGACGGGCTTCTCGTAGCGGGTGAGGAGTTCGCGGAAGGCGGGCTCCCGGCCCTTGCAGGCCAGGATCACCACCTCACGATCGTCAAGAGCGGCGTAGTCCACCGGGATCCGGATTCCCGTTTTCCAGAGGATGAAGAATCGCTTCCGACCTTCCCTACGGAAGGAGGCTGCGGCAGGTTTCAGGACACCGCGTGCGCGCCCCGGGGAACCCCAGGAGGGGGCAGGGGTCCCAGACCGCCTTCTCCGGGATCCTGCAACTACAGCACACCCGGCATCAGGCCCATCCATTCTACCCCGAATCCCATCCCATGGCGACCACTCCAAAGGCCCGCCCCGAGCAGGGCGAGGCCCGGGAGCACCAGGTTCGGACGATCTTCTCCGAGATCGCGCCTCGGTACGACCTGCTGAACCATGTCCTGAGCCTGAACATCGATCGCCGCTGGCGACGCAGGGCGGTGGACCGACTGGGCCTCCCCTCTGGGACGGGTCGGGCTCCGGGGCGGGGGGGGGCGGAGGACGTGCCCACGCCGGCGTCCCCCCGGATCCTGGATGCCTGCGCCGGAACCTACGACCTGAGTCTCGAACTGGTGCGCAGGAAGGGGTTCCAGGGGCGGGTGGTCGCCTCGGACTTCGCTCGGCCCATGCTGGTGGAGGGAAAGAAGAAGCTGGAGGGAACGCCGGTCTCCCCGGTGACGGGGGACACCCTCCGCCTCCCCTTTCCCGATGCCGCCTTCGACGGGGCCATGGTGGCGTTCGGGCTCCGGAATCTGGCGGATCTGGACCGGGGGCTTCGGGAGTTCGCCCGGGTTCTCCGTCCCGGATCCCGGCTGGTGATCCTGGAGTTCACCACCCCCCCCAATCCCCTGATTCGAGGCGGATACCATTTCTATTTCCACCACATCCTGCCCCGGATCGGGCGGATCGTCTCCGGCCATCCCTGGGCCTATACCTACCTGCCGGAGTCGGTGAAGGAATTCCCGGGCCCTGACGGACTGGAGGCCCGAATCCGGGCGGCGGGCTTCGCTGGAGTGGAATGGGAATTCGTCTCCCTTGGAATCGCCGCCATCCACACCGCAGTGCGCTGACCGACGGCCTTCCAGAAGGCCGTTGAGGAAGGAGAGGCCCTGTCGCTGGGCGCGGCTGGGAGCGCCTGGGATCGCAGGAGCCCCGGGGTCAGGACCCGGGGTCCTCCCCCGCCTCCCAGGGTTCGTAGCTTCCATCGGTGAAGAGCCGGTACACCGGCCCGAAGGCCTCCAGCCCCGGGCCGAACCGGGCGGCGTCCCCCACCAGGAGCAGGGTCATCTCTCCGGGCTGGATGTACCGCCGGGAGACCTCCAGGATGCGCTCCGGCGTCACCGTCTGGATCCCCTCCAGGTATCGTTCCAGCCACTCGTCGGCGAGGCCCTGGGCCCGGTCGCCCATCCGGCGTCCCACGATCTGGGAGGCCGACTCGAAGGCGAAGACGTATCCGTTGACGATCTGCTCCAGGGCCAGCGCCACCTCGTCGTCGCGGGGAGGGGCGCTGCGGAAGTCCTCCAGAATTTCATGGATGAGCTCCACCGCCTCCACGGCGCGTTCCGGACGGGTCGCGGTCACCACTCCCACCAAGCCCTCATAGCGTACCGGGGTGGTCCAGAGGGACGACGCCCCGTAGGCGATGCCCCGTTCCGTGCGGACCCGGGAGAAGACCCGGGAGGTGAACCCCCCCGATCCCAGGATGAAGTCGGCGATGCGGGAGGCGAAGAACTCGGGCGAATCCTCCTGACGGAGCCCCCCCGGGCCGGCGAGGATCACCGTGGTCTGGTCCACCTCCCGGGGAAGGATGAAGACCCCGCCCGCCCTCCGGAGCTCCGGGGTCGGGGGGGTGGCCAGGGGCTCGGGGCAGGGGGGCCACTCCCGGAGGAAGGCCTCCATAAGGGGTTCCGCATCCTCCCAGGAGAGATCCCCCGCCACTCCCACAATGAGGTTCTCCCGGCAGTAGATGCGGCCGTGGAGGCGTTCCAGACGGGCCCGGGCCAGGGGGTCGGCTTCGCCGCTGGAGGCCTCCGCTCTCCCCGTTTCCTGCCCTTCCGGCGACGCCGCCACGTCCGCCTCGGTGAAGACCCACCCCACGGGATGGTCCCCGAACATGAGCCGGTTGAACTCCCCGTAGGCGAGGGATCCGGGGTCGTCCTCCCTTCGGCGGATTCGCTCCAGCTCCTGCCCTCGCCACACTTCGATGGCCTCCGGGTCGAATCCCGGGCGGAGGAGCATCTCCTGAAGTAGTTCCAGCGCCGGGTCCAGCGTTCCGGTGAGGGAGTTCAGGGCGGCGAAGGCACCTCCCCCTCCGGATCCCACGGAGAGCTGAAGGGCGAGGAGGTCGAGGCGGGCGTCCACCGAATCGGGGGGTAGGGTTCTGGTTCCCCCGTTCCGGATCAGGGACGACAGGGCGGTGAGGGCGGGGCCGTCCTCCCGGGGGAAGTGGGAGACCCCCCCCCTGACCTGGACGAAGATGTCCACCAGGGGGAGGGAAGGGTCGTGGAGGTGGTAGACCGGGACCTCCAGGATCTCATGCTCCCGGGCCCGGGGGGGGGCGAAGTCCACCGGAGGGAAGGTGAGGGCCTCCACCGCGCTTCGCCCCACGGGCGGGAAGGCGCGGAGGGTGTCGGCCCCCAAGACCACCCGGTCGGCTTCCGCCGCCACCGGGGCCAGGGCCGGCGGGGACGAAAGGGCCAGGAGGGACCACCCCAGAACGAACCCGCCCAGGAGGCCGCTCACGGCGTGTCCCCGGACCGACGGAGGATGCCCACGGTTCGCCCCTCGCTGTGGAAGTAGCGCTCCACGACCCTCATCACGTCCGGGGCCTCCACGGCCTGGAGTCGTTCCTGGAGCTGGAAGGTGGTGCGCCAGTCCCCGTGGAAGGCCGTGGATCCGGCAAGCTGGAAGGCCAGCCCCATGTTCGAGGTGAGGCGCCGGACCCGGGCCGCCTCGAGGCGGGTTCGGACCCGCTCCAGCTCCAACTCGGTGGGGGGCTCGAGCCGGAGACGCTCCAGCTCCTCGTAGATCGCCGCCTCCACTTCCTCTGGGGTGTGGGGGGACCGGGGGGCGGCCTGGATGGTGAAGATTCCCGGAAAGCGGCTCCCCGGGCCCGAACCCGCAGAGACTGTGGTGGCAAGTCGATCCTCCCGGACCAGGCGACGATAGAGGCGGGAATCCCGCCCGCCCACCAGGATGTTGGCCAGGATGGCCAGGGCCGGAGCGTCGGGGTGGAGTTGGTGCTCCACCTTCCATCCGATGCGGAGCTGGGGTTCGGCGTCGTAGGTCACTTCCACACGACGCTCTCCCCGTTGTGGGGGTTCCCTGGCCAGGACCGGCGGGGCGGCACCGCGTCGCTGGAGGGGGGAGAAGTAGGCGTCGGCCCAGGCGGCGATGGAATCGGGGTCAATGGCCCCCACCACCGCCACCACCGTGTTCTCGGGGCCGTAGTGATCCCGGTAGAATGCATCCACCTGGGCTCGGGTCAGGTTGCGGATGTCCTCCATGTGCCCGATGGGGGGAACCCCGTAGGGATGGACCCGGAAGGCGGTTCCCAGGTGGGCCTCGTAGAGGAGTCCACCGGGATCCGAGTCCACCCGGGCCCTCCGCTCCTCCTCGATGACCTCCCGCTCCCGGTAGAACTCCCGGAAGACGGGGTTTCGCATCCGGTCCGCCTCCAGGACGAACCAGAGCTTCGCCCGATTGGCCGGGAGCTCCACGAAGTACTCGGTGGCCTCGTAGCTGGTGGTGGCGTTCAGGCCCCGGGCGCCGTTGCGGGAGAGGATCTCGTCGAACTCGTTGGCCACCACGTGGACCCGGGCCGAGTCCTCGAGGGCGGCGATGCGCCCCTCCAGCTCCCGGATCCCGGCAGTGTCCGGGGCCGGCCATCGTCCCCGGGCCCGGACCAGGGCGTCATGGGCAGCGTCCATCCGGAGGAAGAGTTCCCGCTCCGCCTCCAGGTCCCGGGTTCCCACCGTGGTGCTCCCCTTGAAGAGGAGGTGTTCCAGGAAGTGGGCCACCCCGGTGCTCCCCAGCGCCTCGTGGACGCTCCCCACCGGGACATGGACCAGGAAGGAGACCGTAGGGGCTCCCTCCCGGGGGAGGATGAGGAATTGCATCCCATTCGCCAGGGTGTGCTCCACCACCGGGAGCCGGGCACCGTCAGGGAGCTCCCCTCCCGGTTCCTGTCCCCGGGCCTGGGGAACGACGATCCCACCCAGGGTCAGGAGAAGGACGAAACGAAGGGCAGTTGGGGTGGTCATGCGTCGGGATCAGGCTGGCAGCGAGGGCAGAGGAAAGCGGATCGATTGCTGAACACGATGCGCTTCACCGGAGTCCGGCAGCGGGGGCAGGGCGCCCCCTCCCTTCCGTATACCCGGAGGGCGCCTCCATAGCTCCCCTCCCACCCCTGGGCGGTGCGGTAGTCCCGAAGGGTGGTCCCTCGGGCCTCCACCGCCTCCCGGAGCACCTTCCGGAGGGCCCGGTGGAGGCGTCGGGCCCGATGCCCGGGGATGGAGGCTGACGGAGTCCCAGGATGGATCCCTGCCAGGAAGAGGGCCTCGTTGGCGTAGATGTTCCCCACCCCCGCCACCCGTCGCTGATCCAGGAGCCAGGACCGCACGGGGGAGATGGAGCGGGCGAGCCCCTCCGCCAGGTCCCGGGAGCGATAGGTCGGGGCGAGGGGCTCCGGGCCGAGGGACTGGGACCAGGCCCGGTAGGACGACGGCGTCAGGAGACGAAGCCGTCCGAAACGTCGGGGGTCGTGGTAGATGAGGCTTCCTGCCGAAGCTCCTTCCTGGGTCGTCAATCCGATCCGCACCGCCGGGTGGGTTGGGGGAGGCGCGCCATCGTCCGGCTCCCGGTGGAGGAGACGGCCGGACATTCCCAGGTTCACCACCAGGCGCCGGTCCACCCGGGGACCACGGCCCAGCCCCAGCACCACGTTCTTCCCGCGGCGATCCACTCGGTGGACCCACCGCCCCTCCAGCCCCCGGCTGAGGGCGACGCTTCCGCCCTCCACCACGTCCGCGTGGAGGATCTCGGTGCCGGAGAGGCGTCTCCCGGTGAGGGGAACGCGGAGGCCCCGGGCAATGGTCTCGGCCTCGGGAAGCTCGGGCATGGGTCAGCTTCCGGTGGTCTCCCGTTCGGCGAAGACCCGCCACCCGATGTCCCGCCGGAAGGTCTTCCCTTCGAAGGCAATGGCATCGGCCCCCCGAAGGCTGTGTTCCCGGGCCGTCTCCAGATCGCTGCCAAGCCCCACCACCGAGAGGACCCGACCGCCGGAGGTCACGACCCGATCCTCGTCCCGCCGGGTACCGGCGTGAAAGACGAGGAGATCCGGATCCTCCGCCAGTTCGGTGGGGATGGTCACCTCCTTCCCCTTCTCATAGCCCCCCGGGTAGCCGGCCGAAACCAGGACGGTGTTGAGGGCTGCCCCGGTGGCGAAGGACGGGGCCTCGCCGGCGATGCTCCCCCCCCGGGCCACCGCCAGCATGAGTTCCAGGAGCGGTGCCTCCATGAGGGGGAGGACCACCTGGGTCTCCGGATCGCCGAAGCGGCAGTTGAACTCCACCACCTGGGGCCCGTCGGCGGTGAGCATGATCCCCGCGTAGAGGACGCCGCGAAAGGGGGTGGCGGCCCGCTCCAGAGCGTCCAGGACCGGGAGGAAGATCCGGTCCTGCACGATGTCCATGACCTCGGTGGTGGCCGCAGGGACGGGAGCGTAGGCGCCCATCCCCCCGGTGTTGGGACCGGTGTCTCCCTCGCCCACCCGCTTGTGGTCCTGGGAGGCCAGGAGGGGAACCACGTGGCGGCCGTCGGTGATGCCGAAGATGGAGAGCTCCTCTCCCTCCATGAAGGCCTCCACCACGATCTCCTGTCCCGCCTCGCCGAAGGTCGATTCGCCCAGCATGCTCCGGGCGGCCTCCAGCGCCTCATCCAGGGTGTGACAGACGATGGCACCCTTCCCCGCCGCCAGTCCCGAAGCCTTCACCACCACCGGAGCCCCGTGCTCCCGGAGGAAGGCTTCCGCTTCCTCGAGGCGGGTGAAGCACCGATGGGTCGCAGTGGGGACTCCGGCCCTGGACATGAGTTCCTTGGCGAAGGCCTTGGAGGACTCGATACGGGCGGCGGCGGCGCTGGGGCCGAACAGGGGGAGTCCCCGCTTGCGGAACACGTCCCCGATGCCGTTTGCCAAGGGGATCTCGGGACCGACCACGGTGAGGGTGATGGCGTTCCCCTCGGCCCAGGAGGCGAGTCCCGACACGTCATCCGCGGAAAGATCCACGCCAGTGGCCAGGGAGGCCATTCCCGGATTCGGACGGGTGGCGAAGAGCTCGGCTTCGGGAACGTCCTTCTTCAGCTTCCAGAGGAGGGCGTGCTCTCGCCCCCCATTGCCCACAATGAGGATTTTCATGCCGTGAGGGTTGTCCCGCTTGAGGTTTCCATGGGTTTCTCCGAAATCCGGCTCCAAGGCCGCTCCAGCGCCTTCCAGGGGCGGCATGGGTAAGAGAGCCATTGCCTCCTGGACCGCGACTCTCCCTTGGGCCGGAACGGTGGACCGGAACGCCGGAATGTACACTCCGAAGGGGAGGCGGGCGAACGCCCAGACGGAATCAACGGCCGTTCGGTCCAATCCAGGGCACCTCTGGAAGTAGCTCCGGGTCAGCTCCCGGACCTCCCCCGTCAGGAGGAAGCAGGCGAGGAGGTCGGGGGGATCACGATTCCCAGGAAGCCCTCTTCCATGGTCCGGACCATTCCTGTTCCAGCCTCGGGGTTTCCACCGCCCGGTGTTGATGGGGCAGCAACCTGCGGGGTGGCGTCCCCTCCCCCCTCCACCCCGCCAGGGATGGGTGTAGATTGGGGAACCATGAAACGGGAACGCCCTCCTCCCCCGCCCGCCCCCTCGGAACTCCAGCTCTCCCGCCTGTCGCGGTTCCTGGGGAAGGCCCTTCTCCGCCGCTGTCCCAACTGCGGGTCCGGAGGGATCTTCTCCCGATGGCTGGTGATGCGGGACGTCTGCGCTGGATGCCATCTCCGCCTGGACCGGGGGGAGCACGACTACTTCCTGGGGAGCTTCGTGGTGAACTTCGTCGCGGCGGAACTCCTGATCTGTGCCGGTGCCCTGGCGGGAATCCTCTACACCTGGCCCGATGTGCCCTGGACCGGGCTCAAGTGGGGACTCATGGCGGCGGTGATCGTGGGCCCCATCGTCTTCTATCCCTTTGCCAAGACCATCTGGCTGGCCATCGACCTCACCTTCCGGCCCCTCACCCGTGCCGACCTGGTGGGGCATGGGGAGAATCTCCCGAAGGAAGGGGCGGTGGGCGCCGCCCGGAAAGGCTTCCGGGACAGGGCCGGCTGATCCGGGCCGACGTGGCAAGAGCGCCGGAATGAGGCCCGCCACGCGCCCGTCCACTTGGCGCCCTCACTCGGGCCAGAAGTCCCGGTTCGCCATTTCCAGGGTGTTGCCGGCGGGGTCGCGGAAGTAGAAGGAGCGACCTCCCCGGGGCCAGGAGGCCTCCTCCTCGATGGGGATGTCCCGGGTTCGGAGATGGGTCTTCCACTCCTCGTAGTCGGCCTCGGGGACGAGGAAGCAGACATGCCCGGGGCCCGCCGCTCCGTGATGGGGAGGGGACTGCTTGGAAAGGGACGCTTCCCGGTCGAAGAGGAGGAGGACGCTTCCACCGGTCCGGAGGAAGAGGAAGGGGTGTCCCCCTTCGCTCCCCCCGCCGATCCGCCGGAATCCCATCAGCTCAAGGTAGAAGCGCTCCATGACAGGCCCCTGCCCCGGCGCGTAGTAGAGCACCGTCTCCAGGATGCCGGTGACCTCCGGGGGTTTGGACATGGGGTCACCATCCGGTCCCGGACCGCCCGGTCCCGGAGCCACCGCCTCCCCTCAGGTTCTCGAAGAGGGTGTCCCGCATCTTCCGAGCCGCGGCTGTGAGGTCGTCGACGAACTCCTCTGCCTCCTTCCGGTAGGCTCGGGCCGCGTCGGAAAGGTCCTCCACGTACTGGGGGTCCGGATCGCCTCGGCGGGGATAGTCTCCCCGGAGGACCCGGTCGTACTCCCCGGACTCGATCCAGGAACGGAGCTCACCGACGCGGAGGACATAGAAGGGGTGGGTGGCCCCCAGGAGGTTCAGCACCTTGAAGACGGAATCCGCCAGGTCCTCGCTCTCACGGTAGGCCTCGGCCTGTTCCATGAAGGCCGCCAGGCTGGTTTCCTCGGGCTTCCCCCCACCGGCCATCTTGAGCATGGTGCGGAAGACCACGTCGGGGTCCTGGACGCCCAGGAGCCCCGCCCGGTCGGAGGAGAGCTCGCTCTTCCGGTACCATTCCAGGAGGGCCACCAGGACGGCCCGGGCCGCCAGGCCCACGATGGGAAAGCCTCGCTCCGCCAACTGGATCAGGATGACCAGCATGGTGCGGTAGAGGACATGCCCGCTCAGGATGTGGCCCAGTTCGTGGGCCAGGACGTAGGAGAGCTCCTCGTCGTCCAGGAGGTTCACCGTCCCCGAATTCAGGATGATGAAGGGGCGCTCCATCCCATAGGCCCCCGCGTTCACCATGGGAGTCTGGGACACGAAGAGGGGGTATTCCTCGGGGGCGTCCAGCGTCTTGAGCACCTGGAGGTGGAGGCGGTGGAGCCGGGGGAACTGCCGCTCGGAGACCCGCACGGCGTTGGCCTGGAAGGCCAGACGGATGGGCTTCTCCCCGAAGAACCCGAAGAGCTTCCGGAGGACCTCGTCAAAGACGGGAATCGATCGGAGGGCGCTCAGCGCGGCCCGGTCCGCCGGGTGTTCCCAGGCCCGGGGGGAGATGTGGGGGAGGGGGCGAGGCTCCCTTCCCTGGCTACCGCCTGGGCCGCCCGAACCGCCGGGGCCGCCCGAGCCACCGGATCCGTGAGGACCGCCCAGGTCGCCGTCTCCCCGATTCCGGCCGGTGGCGCCGCCGCCTGCCTCCGTCTCCCCGTCCCGTTCCCTGTCCCCGAGTCCGTCCCACATCCCGTCGTCCGTCATTTCTCTCGCTCCTGAACCGCGTGAGAGGCGAAGGGCACAGGGCCCCCATCGGGGAAGAGTTCCCCTCCATCTTCCGTACGTAGGGACGGGGGGGAAGTTTCACGTTGTCGGGCCCCTCTGGCGCAGGGACGGCAGCCTCCCGACCTTGGGGGACCCGGCTCATCGGGGGGGACCCGCCCGGGAAGCCAACCCCCAGGGGGGTCGGCGGCGGCCACCGGTGCCTGCGTCCCCTTCCGCGACCCGTTCACGAATGAGGTGCCCATGACCTGGATTCCACTCCTCCTCCTGGTAGCCGTCCTGGTCTGGGGCGTCACCCGGTACAATCGGCTGGTGGCCCTCCGGGAACGCTTCCGAAACGCCTTCGCCCAGATCGACGTTCAGCTGAAGCGCCGGTATGACCTGATCCCCAACCTGGTGGAGACGGCCCGGGGCTACATGGTCCATGAGCGGGAGACGCTGGAGGCGGTGATCCGGGCCCGGAACGCGGCGGTGGAGGCGGATCGGGCGGCAGCGGCCAACCCTGGAGCGCCCATGGCCATGATGGGCCTCATGGCGGCGGAGCAGTCCCTTACCGGGCTCCTGGGCCGCTTCTTCGGTCTCGCCGAGGCGTACCCCGAGCTTCGGGCCAGCGAGAACATGCTCCAGCTCCAGGAGGAGCTGGCCTCCACGGAGAACCGCATCGCTTTCGCACGGCAGGGCTACAACGACGCGGTGATGCGCTACAACGCCACCCGGGCGGCGGTTCCCACCAACCTCATCGCCACGGCCTTCGGGTTCGGCCGGGCCGAGTTCTTCGAGGTGGAAGTCGAAGCGGAACGGGCCGCTCCCCGGGCCTCCTTCGACTGACCCGGGTCCCTGTTCTCCTTCCATTCCCGGTTCGCCTGCCGCTCCTGGTTCACTCCTCGCCCCCAACGCCCCCCCCGCCCGGATCTCCGTGGACTTCTTCGACGCCCAGGATCACGCCCGCCGCCTCACCCACCGCCTCGTGTTCCTCTTCGTGCTGGCGGTGGCGAGCATGGTGGCCATCGTCTACCTGGTTGCGGTGGTGGTCCTCGGGGTGGTTCCCATGGAGGAACTCGTGGGCGTCGGCCCGGTGGGGGAGGGAGCGGCGGGGCTCGTGGATCCCGGCCTCCTCCTGGCGGTGGCGGTGGGGATGGGCGGGGTCATCGGGGGAGGTGCCCTGTTTCGCACCGCGCAACTCCGCAAGGGCGGGTCCGCCGTGGCCGAACTCCTGGGGGGACGGAGGGTGGATCCGGCCACCGCTGATCCCCTGGAGCGGGTCCTGGTGAACGTGGTGGAGGAGATGTCCATCGCCTCCGGGGTCTCGGTTCCGGCGATCTTCGTCATGGATCGGGAAGCCGGAATCAATGCCTTCGCCGCCGGGCACACCATCGATGACGCCGCAGTCGCCGTGACCCGGGGGACCCTGGAAAACCTGACCCGGGACGAACTCCAGGGCGTCATCGCCCACGAGTTCAGTCACATCCTGAACGGGGACATGCGTCTCAACGTTCGACTCATGGGACTCCTCTTTGGGATCTTACTCCTGGCGGTGGTGGGGAGGGGGCTCCTGCGAGGAGCCATGTGGGGGGGAGGGGGGCGATCCTCCCGGGGCGGTCGGGGAAGCGGTATGCAGGTGGCGGCGCTGGGTGGGGTCCTGGTTCTCCTGGGATATCTGGGGGTGGTCTTCGGTCGGCTCATCCAGGCCGCGGTCTCCCGCCAGCGGGAATTCCTGGCCGACGCGGCCGCGGTGGAATTCACCCGGAACCCGGACGGCATCGCCGGCGCCCTGAAGCGGATCGGTGCCGCGGCGGGAGCTGGACCCCGACAGGGCCCTGCCGGCGGAGGTGAGGGGTCCCGCCTGGAGGATCACCACGCCCAGGAAGCGAGCCATCTCTTCTTCGCCGATGGGGTGGGGAAGGCTTTCAGCCGCCTCACCGCCACCCATCCCCCCCTGGCGGAGCGGATCCGGCGGGTGGATCCCCGGTGGGATGGGAGTTGGGAGGTTCCACCGGTGCGCAGGAAGGGAGGAGAGCGCCGGCCCGGGGAGAGCCCGGGTACGTCGCGTCCCGATGCCCCTCCCCGGGATTCCCGGGGACGGCATGGGGCCCGGCCGGGGGGAGTCGGTAGTGCCGCCCCGGGGGTCGGGGCCGCCGCCCTGGCGGGGGAC
>REED01000149.1 GCA_007695225.1 Gemmatimonadales bacterium | reverse complement strand
CCTGCCGCCCCAACCCGAAGGGGGAAGGGGGGTTGCGGCCCTGGATCTTCGTTGGGCCGCTTCACCGATGCTACCGCATCGCTTTCAGCGACCCGCCTTGACCAGGACGCGCAAGACCCCTTCCCGGCGGCCCCTCTACTTCTTCAACGGCCTTCTAAGGTATCGCCCCGGGACGGGGGAGCGAACGGGGGGCAGCGGCCAGTCGCCATCCGCGCGCCCTGTGCGCTACCCGGCGGTTTCCTTAACTTTCATGGTGGTCGCACCAAGACTGGTGTCGGTCATTCATTCCACCCCCACGTCGGCCCTGGCCATGACTCCCGATACCCCCGAATTCTCCCCCAACGGGGACATCCACGGCTCCCCGGACGCTTCTCTGGGGGGGTACTTCAGGGAACACGAGCGCCCACCGGCCTTCGAAGGAAGGGACGGGGAACCCTACACCGTCTCGGTGGAGACGGAGAAGAGCCCCGACCTGCGCGCGCCCTGGCAGGGATACCTTGTCTTTCCCAGATGGGCGTCCACAGGATTGGGCGTGGTGGGACATGTGGAGACGCCTACACTGGTTCGGGGCAGCAGCCGGGAGGAGGTCCTCCGCGCCCTGGGCCAGCTTCCCCTGGTGCATGTGAAGGTCCTCCTCGACGCAGCGCTGGAAAGGCGCTCCGAATCGGCAGTTCTCGAGGATTCCGACCCTCCGTCGGACTCCCCCGACCCTTCCTGAGCCCGACAGAGTCTCCCATGCTTCGCAAAGGATTCCTGGAGCTGGCCGGCTCCGACGGTGTGCGCCGGATTCTCACCGGCACCCCCGTCACCCGCGCCATGAGCCAGCGCTTCGTCCCGGGCGAACGGGTCGAGGACGTGGTCGCGGCAATCCGAACGGCGGCGGATTCAGGTCTCGCTGCCACCGCCAACTACCTGGGAGAGGCGGTCCGATCCCCGGACGACGCCCGGGCGGCCGCCGGCGTCTACCTGGACCTCCTGCAGGCGGTCGAGGACGAGGGACTCCAGACCCACGCCTCTCTCAAGTTCACCCAGATGGGACAGGACATCTCCGATGCCTTCCTGGAAGAGAACCTGACCCCGGTGCTGGAGCGAGCCCGGGCCACAGGGACCTTCCTCCGCTTCGACATGGAGTCCTCGGCCTACACGACCCGGACGCTGGATGCTTTCGAGTCATTGTGGAACCGTGGATGGCGAGAGATCGGCGTGGTCCTGCAGGCCTACCTGAAGCGGACCGCCGGAGATGTACGGCGAATGATCGATCTCGGGGCGCGGGTGCGGCTCTGCAAGGGGGCCTACGCCGAGTCGCCCGATGTGGCCTACACCGAGATGCCCCGGATCCGGAGGAACTTCGTGGAGCTCATGGAGTGGCTGATGGCCGATGGTGTATACCCGGCCATCGCCACCCACGACGAGTCCCTCATTTCCGCCGCCCGGGAGTTCGCCGACCGCCGGGGGATCGGCCGGGACCGGTTTGAATTCCAGCTTCTGTACGGGGTCCGACGGGACCTCCAGGTCCAGCTCATCGAGGAAGGATATACGGTGCGGGTCTACGTACCGTTCGGGGACCAGTGGTACCCGTATCTCATGCGCCGTCTGGCGGAACGGCCGGAGAACCTGGCCTTCATGGTGGAGAGCCTGGTAAAGGAATCCCCCCTGGGTTTTCTGTGGCCCCGGCGATGAACATGCCCAAGCCCTTCCTCCGGATCACCGAGATCTTCCATTCCATCCAGGGCGAATCCACCTGGACCGGAGTCCCCTGCACCTTCGTGCGCCTCACCGGCTGTCCCCTTCGCTGCTCCTGGTGCGACACCACCTATTCCTTCCACGGGGGGGAGCGGATGGAGGTTGAGGCGATCCTGGAGCGGGTCGAAGCGTTGGGCTGCCCGGTCGTGGAGATCACCGGGGGAGAGCCGCTGGCCCACCGGAATGCCTTCCTTCTCGCGGATCGTCTCCTGGACGGGGGCTTCACCGTTCTCGTGGAAACTTCCGGCTCCGAAGACATCGCGCCGCTGGATCCACGGGTGCACATCATCATGGACCTGAAGTGCCCCGGCTCCGGGGAGGTAGGGCGGAACCGGTGGGAAAATCTGGACCACCTCACCGGCACCGACGAGGTCAAGTTCGTGGTGAAAGACCGAACCGACTACGAGTGGGCCCGGGCGGTCATTCGGGAACGGCGGCTCGCGGATCGGCTGGAGGAAGGCACCCTCCGAGCCCTCCTGATCTCGCCTGTATGGGGAGAGGCGGGGCCGGATCCCGAGGAGTTGGCCGGGTGGATCCTGGAGGACCATCTGCCGGTCCGTTTCCAGATGCAGCTCCACAAACACATCTGGGGCGCGGAACGGAAGGGGGTCTGATCGGTGGCCGCTCGCGAAGATCCGTCGCGGGAAGGGCGGCCCTCGTGGGACTCCGACTCCCCATGGCTCCCGAAGCTGGGGGACCTGCGGGGCCGCCTGAACCCCTACCGCGGCCCCGAGGATGACCCGTCCCCCCGACCCGGGGGCTGGTTGGCGTCTGTGGCGGTGGTTCTCCGACCCGATCCCTCCGGAAGGGAGCTGGAACTCCTCCTCATCCGGCGAAGTCGTTCCGAGTCGGATCCGTGGTCGGGCCACATGGCCCTTCCCGGAGGGCGGAAGGACCGGCGGGACCCCTCGCTCCTCTCCACGGCGACCCGGGAGACACTCGAGGAGGTCGGGGTTCCCCTGGCCCGAAAGGGCGAGCCGCTGGGAAATCTTCAGGTGGTCCAACCCGTTGGCGCCCACCTCCCCCTCTTCACGGTCCTTCCCTTCGTCTTCCGGGTCCCCGCACCCACAGTCGCCCGGGTGGCTTCCCGGGAGGTGGCCGCAATCCGCTGGGTCTCACTCTCCCACCTCCAGGATAAACGAAACCAAACTCGCTTTACGTATCGCAGAAACAACATCAGCCTTCGTTTTCCTGCCATCGACCTGGCGGGGCACCCGATATGGGGGTTGACCCACCGGATCCTCACCGACCTCCTGCATCGATTGGATGCCGATACTGCCGGAGACCGGGACGGCCAACCCACTGGCTCCGGGTCGTAGCGGACCACCAAGCAAACAGAATGCGGCTTGCTTTCAAGGCCCTTCCTCCCCGAGTTCGGTTCGCCGAATCTGGATTCCCCGCTGGGCCATGCCCCCCATATAGATGGCCGGGTCCACTGCCTCATCGGGGGTCCGGACACCCAGCTCACGGACCTCACCCCGACACTGCATCAGGGCGGTGAGAGCCAGGGAGAACCCCGTGACCCGCATCATGGCGGAGATCCCCGTCTCCGGATCGAAGCGATCCATGAGATCGAAGCGGACCCCGGCGCGCCCTCCGCCGCGATGCCCCCGCACCTCCACTCTGAGGACCGCCAGGTCAGGGGACCCGGGTCGCTTCAGCCGGGGTGTGACCCGATCGATGAAGAATTGGCGCGGCGTGATCTCGACCCCATCCACCTGCACAGGGGAGGTGTCCAGAAGTCCCAGGTCCCGGATCCCCCGCATGAGGGTGGCATGCCCCGGGTACCGGAGCGTCTTGTACTCCACGGTCTGGATCTGCCCTCGATACCGATGGGGGAGGGTGGAGACTCCGCCTGCAGTGTAGAATGCCTCCAGGACCCCCAGGGGCGCGGGAAAGACCACCTCCTCCAATCCAGTGAGGGGCTCCACCTCCCGGGGCTCCCCCTCCCGAAGGATCAGCCCCGGCGTGGTGTAGTAGTCCAGGACCCCCTCCAGCGAGTACACGATCTGGTAGTTGAGGGGGGGTTCGGGATCTTGGGGGAGGCCTCCGACCCACATCCGGACGGACACCGTCTCGTCCAACTCGTCGATCCCGGCCTGAGCCAGGATGTTCACCATCCCGGGGGCGAGTCCACAATCCGGAATGACGCTCACCCCACGGGCCCGGGCCGCCCCATCCAGGGTGCGCTGCTCCTCTACGATCCCGGTGTTTCCGCCCAGGTCGGCGAAGTGGGCGCCGGCCTCGATGGCCAGGCGGGACATGGAGTGGTTGAAGTAGTAGGGAAGGGCGCAGACCACCCCGTCCATCCCGTGCATGGCGTTTCGAGCGCTCTCCTCATCGCCGGCATCCACCGCCACCACCTCTAGTCGACCTCCGAGATGGGGACGGAGGAAGGGCGCCACATGGTCCGTCTGCAGGTCCCCCACCACCACGGCCTCCACCCCATCATCCTGCAGGAGATCATACGCCGCGGCCGATCCCTGCGCCCCACCTCCCAGCACCAGTAGCCTCATCCGCCCACCTCCCGCCTCGTTGGTTCATCGACCCGGCCCTGGATCATCCCCGCGACCTCAATCTCCGAAGAGGTCTCCCTGGGGCCGTCCATCCTCGTCCAGCTCCACTTCCGGGACCACCGGGTCGAGGGAAGCATCGGGATCGTGCAGATCGTCCGGCTGCTCACCTTCCCCCGGGGTATCGGACTCCTCCGGCTCGTTGGGCTCGTTGGGCTCGTCCGGAGCATCTGGATCCTGCCCCGCATGGGATGGGACGGGACCGCCCTCCTCGGGCTCCACCCCCAGGCTTCGGGTCACCTCCACCACCCGGTCTCCCCGGGTGAGCTTCAGGATCCGGGCGCCCCGGGTGCGACGGCCCTGTTCCGGGATTCCGGCGCAGGGAATGTGACTCACCTTCCCCTCACCGGTGATGAGGGTCACCTCGTCGCCTCCCAGGACCTCCAGCGCACCCACCACCACCCCCACTTCCCCCGCCCCCGCCGTGGCGATGGTGCCCAACCCGCCTCGCTTCTGGAGGGGGAACTCGGTCAGGGGCGTCCGCTTCCCCCACCCCTTCTCCGTCACCGTGAGAACCTGGGCGTCCCGTCGCACCAGGATCATCCCCACCACCTGGTCCTCGCCCCTCAGGTCGATCCCCTTCACCCCCTGCGCCGTGCGTCCGAAGGTGGAGATCTCCTTCTCTTCGAACCGAATGGCCCGTCCCTCCCGTGTCAGGAGCATGATCTCGGCCCGACCGTCGGAGAGGACCACGTCCAGGATCCGGTCTCCCTCCTTGACCCCGGCAGCGATGATCCCGCCGGCGCGGGGGTTCGAGAATTCCGAGAGCGCGGTGCGCTTCAGGATCCCCCCCTTGGAGAGGAAGAGAAGCGCCACGCTCTCGTCCTCCAGCTCCTCCACGGGGAGGAGGGCCACGATCCGGTCCTCCCGGTCTCCGCCGGTGAGAGCGTAGACCGACTGACCCCTCGAGGCCCGGGAGGACTCGGGCACGTCCAGGACCGAGAGGAAGTGGCAGTGCCCCCCTTCGGTGAAGGCCAGTAGCCACCCCCCGGTGCGGGCGGTGAAGACCCGCTCCAACCAGTCGTCCTCGTAGTTCTCCATCCCGGCCAGGGGCTTTCCGGAAGAGACCCGGCGGCGGTAGAGGTGCATGGGGATGCGCTTCACGAAACCCAGGTGGGAGACGGTGATGACCACCGCCTCGTCGGCCACCGCGTCTTCCACCGGCGCCACGTGCTCCTCGGCGTCCGCCAGGATGCGGGTGCGCCGTTCGTCGCCGAAGCGCTCCACCACGTCCTCCAGCTCCTCCAGCACCACCTGGAGCTGGACCTCTTCCGAGTCCAGGATCCTCCGTAGATCGGCGATGATGACCTCCAGCTCCTGCAACCGCTCACGGAGCTCCTTGCCCTCCAGGGAGGTGAGCTTGCCCAGGCGCATGTTGAGAATGGCGTCGGCCTGGATATCCGAGAGCCCGAATCGCGTCTGGAGACGTCCGGAGGCCTGGGGACGATCCCGGGACTCCCGGATGATCCGGATCACCTCGTCGATGTGGTCCAGCGCCGTGAGGAGGCCCTCCAGGATGTGACGCTCCGCCTCCGCCTTCTCCAGGTCGTGGCGCACCCTTCGCACCACCACCTCCATCCGATGGTCGCGGTAGCGCTCCAGGAGGCCCTTGAGACCGAACTCCTTGGGCTCCCCTCCATCCAGGGCCAGGAGGATGGCCCCGAAGGTGGACTGGAGATAGGTCCGGCGATGGAGGGTCTGGAGGGTACTCCCGGCCTTTGCCCCCCGCTTAAGCTCGATGACCAGTCGGATCCCATCCCGATCCGTCTCGTCCCGGACATCGGTGACGTCGTCGAGCTGCCCCTTCCGGGAGAGCCCCACGATCTGCTCGATGATCTTGGACTTGGAGATGCCGTAGGGGATCTCCGTCACCACCAGCTGGTCCTTCCCGCCCCGGAGCGCTTCCTTCACGATCCGGGCCCGCATCACGACGCGGCCCCGACCCGTCTCGTACATGTCCCGGATCCCATCGGCACCGATGATGAAGGCCCCGGTGGGGAAGTCGGGACCGGGGAGCTCCGCCATGAGCTCATCCAGGGTGCAGTCAGGGTTGGCGGCCAGGACGCGGAAGGCCCCCGCAACCTCCCGGAGGTTGTGGGGGGGAATGTTGGTGCTCATCCCGACGGCGATCCCCGAGGAGCCGTTCACCAGGAGGTTCGGAAATCGGGAAGGGAGGACCGAGGGCTCCAGGAGGCGATTGTCGAAGTTGGGCGACCAGTCCACGGTCTCCTTGCCCAGGTCGGCCAGGAGCTCGGTGGCCACCGACGCCAGGCGGGCTTCGGTGTAGCGGTAGGCCGCCGCCGAGTCCCCGTCGATGGACCCGAAGTTGCCCTGCCCATCCACCAGGGGATATCGGAGGGAGAAGTCCTGGACCATGCGGACCATGGTGTCGTAGACGGCCGAATCCCCGTGGGGGTGGTACTTCCCCAGTACCTCTCCCACCACCGTGGCGCTCTTCTTGTGGGCCCGATCCGGCGCCAGCCCCAGCTCGTTCATGGCGTGGAGGATTCGTCGATGGACCGGCTTCAACCCGTCCCGTACATCGGGGAGGGCCCGCTGGACGATCACGCTCATGGAGTAGTCCAGGAACGCCTCCCGCATCTCCTCTTCGATGAGACGGGGGAGGATCCGCTCCCGTTTCTGCGCCACGGTCATCCGGACTCCTGGGATTCGTTATGGACGGTGGTGGGTTGGGGTGACCCCTCCCTCGTCGGGGGGAGGCCGCACCTCGGTTCTCACCCGGGGAGGGCTAGAAGGCCGTTGAAGAAGTAGAGGGGCCGCCGTTGGGAGCGCCAGGGGCCTGATTCGTAGGCGGCCCGTCGAAGACATAGCGCTAGCTACGTCGAGGCGGGCCAACGACCGAGGCGGGCCCCTGCCGCCCCAACCCAAGGGGGGAAGGGGGGTTGCGGCCCTGGATCTTCGTTGGGCCGCTTCACCGATGCTAC
>REED01000138.1 GCA_007695225.1 Gemmatimonadales bacterium | reverse complement strand
AGCCACCGGCCAGGGTGACGGCTACCGGTACCCCGGCCCGACGGGCCATCTCCAGGGTCAGCCGATCCCGGTTCCGGAGCCCCTCCAGGGTAAGAGCCAGGCCGCCCAGTTGGTCTTCCCGATACGGGTCGGCGCCGGCCAGGTAGAGGATCAGCTCAGGCCCATGGTCCAGCACCTTGGGGAGATGGGTCTCGAGAAGGGAAAGATAGGCTTCGTCCTCCGTCCCGTTCTCCAGCCCGACATCCAGATCCCCGGAGGGCTTCTCCAACGGATAGTTCCGCTCCTGGTGCATGGAAAAGGTGAAGACGGAGGGATCGCCCTGAAAGATGTGGGCGGTTCCGTTCCCGTGGTGCACATCCAGGTCCACCACCGCCACCCGGGTCACCTCCTTCGTCCTGCGCAGAACCGCTGCGGCCACGGCGATGTCGTTCAAGAGGCAGAACCCCTCGCCATGTCCGGCGAAGGCGTGGTGGAAGCCGCCCCCCAGGTGGACAGCCACCCCCTGCTCCAGAGCCAGACGGGCGGTGAGAAGGGTCCCGCCGCAGCAAAGGCGCGAGGCATGGAGGAGTTCGGGTGAGAAGGGGAGCTCCAGACGCTGCTCCTCTCCCGGAGAGAGGGAGCCGGAAAGGACCGTCTCTACCCACCTCGGGGTGTGGGCGGCCAGGAGTTCCTCCCGGGTCGCCGGATCGGGTTGCCGGAGTCCGGTTGTGGTGAGGATGCCCTCCTCCACCAGGCGCTCCTTGACCCTTCGGTACTTCACGGTGGGGAAGACGTGGGCCCCGATGTCCACCTCGTAGTCGGGGGTCCACACCCAGCCCAGGGGGGATGGGGAGGATCCCTGGGGATCCGGTCCCTCCAGCGGGGGATGTTGAGCCACGGAGCCTCCTCAGGGAAGTGCCACCTCCAGAGGTGGATGCGGATCCTCAGAATCCGGCCATGGGGGCGGGGCGTCGAAGTCATACTTCCCCAGGACCCATAACGGGGTTCCCTCGTCGAGCACCTCCCACCCCCGATCGTCCAGTTCCCAGCTTTCCCCCCACTCGAAGAGCCATCGGGCATATCGATCCGGGGCCACCAGGGACTCCAGGAGAGGGCAGCACGGGGCGCCCGCGCCCGCCCCGATGAAGCGCCGATGTCCTCCCTTCAACCCATTTCCCCGATCCCGCCGGTCTGGCCTGGAAGGGCCATGCCCTCGAAGATGGACCGGTTCCCCTCCAGGATCCGATCCTGGACCTCCGGCGTGGTGGTGGTGGACCACTCCCCCCGCTCCTGGGAGCCCCCCAGGACGATGCCGTCGGTCCGGGGGAACATGTAGGACCCTCCGCCAAGGGCGATGTAGTCCACCTCGGGTTGGGGGAGGAGGATGGCCAATTGCCCCTTGATGGGGACCAGATCGAAGTCGCCGAAGAGGGACCGGCTCCCGATGCCCGTGCAGTTCACGATCCCCTCCTCCTCCAGCGCCAGGATCTCTGCCGTGGAATCGAAGGTCCGGGGGACGATCCGCCCGCCCCGCAGCAGGAAGTCCTCCGTGACGGCAGGGAGGAAGGTGTTGGGCTCGATGAGCATGGTGCTCTGCCTCCCGACCCAGGGGCTGGCAAAGGGGTGCTCCCCCGGCCCGAACTCCTCGACCTGGTAGAATAGGTCGGAAATGGGCCCGGTGCGCCCCGGCGAGGGTTGGTCCCGAAGGATGTAGTTCTCGATCCACCTCACGCCGTAGCGGGGGCCCACCATGGTCTGGTATCGGCCGTGGGAGAGGCGGGCCGCCCGCTCGTACTGCAGGTCGAAGGCAGGAGAGGTCTCCCCCGTCTGGAAGACGGTGAAGGGGGACCACTGACCGCCGCCCACATTGGAGGTGGTGTGCGGGGGAAGGTCCCGGGCGTAGATGGTGACCCGGTATCCCCGATCCTGGAGGAGCCGCGCCGTGGTGAGCCCCATGATCCCGCACCCCAGGACGGCGAAGTCCTGTATCTCCCGCTCGGCCGCCGCCTCCCCCGCCAACTCCACCGCGAGTTCCGAGCTCCCCCAGGCCAGGGAGATCCCGCCCCCGCCATGGCCATAGTTGTGGATGACGGTCCGGTCCCCGAACTGGGCCGCTCGCACCACAAACCCCGCCGGCCGGTAGGGTCGGATCCCCGCCACGGTGCGGATCACCCGATCCCGCCGGACGTGGACGGGAGCCAGGGGTCGCACGCGGCGCACGGGAGAAGGGGCGGATGGCGCCCCGCGGAGCCCACACCCCCCCAGAAGGAGGGATGCGCCGGCGAGGGTACCGGTGCGGAGGAAGTTACGGCGTGTGATGGAAGGTGACATGGAGACGCGGGTTGGGAGTGGGGGTCCCGATTCAGCCGGAGGTCGTGCGAGATCGGGCGCCGGGCGGCCAGGCGGCCACTCCGGGGCCGTAGGATCTCACTCCGCCCCGGTGACCTCGTCGAAGGCCACTGCCAGGGCGGCCCCTGCGTTCAGGCGCTCGTTCAGGGCCCGATGGTCCGGGAACCCCGGAATGGATGCTGTGGCCATCACTTCCTCTCTGGAGCGGCCGTCTTGCACCGCGGCCTCAGCCAATTCCAGGAGGGTCCCGAGGAAATCGCCCTGGACCCGGAGATCCTCCCGGGAGCCGATGACCTCGAACCCGGGGCGGGCGTGGCCGAAGACAAAGAGGGTATCGGCGCCGTGCTCCGCCACCACGGTGTCGATGAGGTCCACCCATCCCTGGACCGAGGCCCCACCGACACGGTCGATGAAGGGATAGGCCCGGTTGAAGACCAGATCCCCCATGTGGACCACGTCGGCCCGCTCGAAGTGGACCGTACAGTCACCCCCGGTGTGGGCCGCGCCGTAATGCCGGGCGTGGATCCGCTCGTCCCCCACCTCCAGGCTCCATGCGTCCTGGAAGGTCTCGTCGGCAAGTCCTGCATCCCCTTCGGGCCCGGCGGTTTCCGCGTGGAGCTCCCGGGCCCGGGCATGGGCGACGATCCTTTGGGTCTCCTCCCGGAAGATGGCGTTCCCGCCGGTATGATCTCCGTGGTGGTGGGTGTTCACCAGGACGTCCAGCCGTCGTCCACCTCTCCCCTCGAGGCCGTTCAGGAAGGCCCGGGCCGAATCGGGAAACTGGCTGTCCACGACACCGATCCCCTCGTCGTTGACCAGCCACCCGATGGTTCCTCCACTCTGGGAGAAGATCCCCACATTCCGGCGCAGGAGCCGGAAATCCCGGAGGTGGGTCGCGCCCAACGGAGCGGGGAAGGGGAGGACGCCGGCCGCGGCGGCCATGGCGGAGGCTCGGATGAAGTCCCTGCGTGTCCAGGTCATGGGTTCCTCCCACTCGAGGCGTCAGGCTCAGGCGGGGCGCCGCCGACGCGGTATGAGCCCGTCAGAAGTCCCGTCCGGAGGCATCGGGGTGGATGCCAGGGATTGAGAAATGATAAGGGGAATGATAAGGGGAAAGAGGTCACTGCGACGAGGGGATCGGAGGAAGGGTGAGGATCCACCCCCCTCAGCCCGCGGGCTCGAGGCGCGGCGACCGGGCCGCCGACACGGCCACCGCGGCCACCAGGACCATGAGGACCAGGGCGGTGGCCGCAATGCCCACGTGGTCGTCCCAACGGTTCATGACGATTCCCAGGAGGGCCCAGGCCACCGCCCACCCCACCCAGGGGTTCCGGAAGCGGTTCATCGTGAAGGCCCCGGCAGCGGCGCCCACCCCCACCAGGATTCCCGCCCAGACGGCGTCGGGAACCCCTGCGCCTGACCACTCCAGGGCCACCAGCAGGGCCGTGACGTTGGCGATGGTGGCCACCGAGATCCAACCCAGGTAGACTCCGAAGGCCGCCCGGGGGAGGGTCCCAGCGCCTCCCGACGGGGTCCCGGCGGACGCTGCCAGGAGGTGGTTGACCCGGAGAAGGACCAGGAGGAGGGCGACCATGACCACCACCGATAGCCCCACCTGCTGGAAGTGCCACGCAAAGAGCCAACCGGCGTTGAGTAGGGATGTGCCAGCGAAGGCCGGTGCGATCCGGAGCGCGATGGCTCTCCGCCCCGGAAGGAACTGGGCCACCGCCCATGCCATCAGGAGGAGGTAGATGACCCCCCAGATGGAGAAGGTGACGCCTGCGGGGACGAAAAGGTTGGGATAGAGGGCCGAGAGCTCCCCCGTGGTCCGGCCCCCCAGGGGAAGGCGATTGGCCAGGACGTTCACCACAAGGGTCCCTGCAAGGCAGGCGAGCGCGAGGATTCTCATGGAACCCACGGTATCCCACGCCGGCGCCCAAGGCCACCTCCAGTTCCCCAAGAGCCTCCCCGCCAGGTGCCCAAAGGGGAAAGCTTGAACCGGGCGAGGCTCAGCGGCTATCCTGGATGGCCGTGGCCTCTCCACGGGGCCGCGCACCTTCCTCAGGTCCTCGATCGCCGCCTGCATGCCCTTCGCCAGGGAGAGTTGAACCGTGCACCGATCCGCCGCTACTCCATCTCCACGCTACATGGTGGGTCTCGCGCTCCTCGCGGGACTCGGCCTTTCAGCCATCTGGCCCGGGACGCCCCTGGGGGCCCAGGAGGTCCTCTCTGCAGAGCATCAGGCCATCGACTTCCTCATTGGGGAATGGCGCACCATCAGCGAGTTCCCCGATGGTCGCGTGGGAGAGGGTGAGCTGGAGTATCGCTGGGTCCTGGGGGGGAGCTGGATGCGGGTGGAGTTCACCGGGGAGCACCCCGATGCCCTTCGGTGGGAGGCCCACGTGATGCAGCGTTGGAATCCCAGCATCGATGCGTACGAGGCCTGGGTCTTCGGAGGAGACGCGGATCCCCTCCGCTTCCGGGGCGTGCTGGTAGGCGACGGCCACTTCCGGGTGGAGTACTCCCCCGAGGAGGGGGTGGTGACAGGAATCGACTACCACCGGATGGGGGACGGAACCGTCCTCCAGGAGAACTGGATGGAGGACGCGGGGGGGCGGTGGCTGACCCTGCAGACCTCCTACCGCCCCCGCTGAGTGGGCAATGAGGAATACGAGACAGAAGAGGAGCCCCCTCGCACGACCCGCCCTCAGATCGGGAGGATGTCCTCGTCCGGCTCCTCACCTTCCCTCACCAGCGCCAGGATGGCCTGCTGGGGAACCACCAGGTACTTGGTATCCTCGAAGGTGATCTCCACGGCCGCCTTCCGGAAGAAGATGGCGTGGTCCCCCAGGTGGGCCTGGACCGGGACGTAGCGGGGCTCCGAGGATCCCTGGGCCTGCTGCCAGGGCTCGTCGCTCACCTCGGTAGGCACGCCCACGGGGTTTCCTGGCCCGGTGGCCACCACCGTTCCGCTCTGCACCGCCTGGTTGTCCACGGCGGTGGCGGGAAGATAGAGTCCTACCCGGGTCCGGTCCTCGGCGGCCTCCGGCTTGATGAGGACGCGGTCGCCCACGACGATGAGGCGCTTCCTGGGAGAATCGGGCATTGGGGGTCGGTGCTGGGGGTGAGAAGGGATGGATAGCCTTCGAACATCGCCCGGGCGAGCGTCGGACTCAAGGCTCGCCGCTTCGGAGGGTAGCCGCCTGCGGAGCCCGGCCCTGCGGGTCCGGGGGGCCCACATCCGGATAGGGGGTCCGATGGATCCAGATGATCCAGAAGGCCAGGGCCAGCACCAGGACCGAGCCCAAAGCCCACCACAGGTTCTCTCCGCTGACCTCCACGCCGGCGGTACCCAGATAGAGCGCCAGGGCATTGTTCAGGAAGTGCCAGAGCATGGCGGGGAAGATGGACCCCGTGAGAAGGGTGACTGCGGTCAGGATCACCCCCAGGAGGGCGGTGGACGGGATCCGGAAGATCTGGAAGTGGAAGAATCCGAAGATGAGCCCCACCACCAGGGCCAGCCCCACGGGCCCGAAGCGTCGCCGGAGCCCGTGGAGGAGCACGCCCCGGAAAGTGAGCTCTTCGGTAATGGCCGGTACCACGGCCAGGAAGAAGAGGAGCTGCCAGAGGGGAATGTGCTCGGGGAGGAGGGCCTGTCCGAAGTTCTCCAGGAGCTCCCTGGGCACCGGGAGGACGAAGTCCATGAGTTGGAAGAAGGAGCTTGCCGCCACCACCCCCGCCGGCGCGCCCAGCGCCACCCCGACCCAGACCCCGGCCCGGGGCATCCGGAGGGCCAGCGCCTCCCGGGGATCCAGGCGGAACTTCCAGATGACCAGGAGGGGGAAGGCCAGGAAGACGACCCCCACCCCCACCAGCGATGCCATCCGGAGATCATCGAAGCCCAGGTTGAAGTCCAGGAGGACCTTCACCGCCCAGAAGACCGCGAACCACCGGAGTACCCGATTCCGGAAGAGGTCGGCCCCCCCCATGAACTCCTCCCGTGAGGTGTCGCCGGTGAGGAGGGATTCGTCCTGGAGCGCCAGAACGGAGCGCCTGGCCACCCACGCCGCCGCCCCGGCGGTGACGAGCCAGGCCGCCATGACCCAGGGTGCGTGGACCTCACCCACAAGGAGGTCCCGGGCGGCGATGGCCAGATTTGCGATGGGGACCACGACGATGGCGGACCGGATGGAGATGTCCGGAAGGAGGGGCGCCAGCGCGGGGATGCTCATTCCCAGGAGCACGGGGGTCAGGTAGAGCTGGGCCTCTTTGTAGGTACGGGCGTGGGCGGAGGTCAGCAGGAGGACGCCGGCGGTGAGCACCACCATGGGGAGGTAGAGGAGGAACAGGCCGGCCGCCAACTCCGGGGTGATGGTGACGGCGAAGCCCCGGGCGGCATCGATGACCCCGAGCCCCAGGTAGATCCAAAGGTTCACCACCTGCACCAGGGCGATGACGAGGGTGATGGCCACGATGGCCAGAAGCTTGGCGGTGACGATTTCGCTGCGAGAGGCGGCGGAGGTGAGAAGGGTGGTGAGGGTGCCCCGTTCCTTCTCTCCCGCCAGGCTGTCGGTGGCCACCGCCGACCCGCCCAGCAGCATGAGGCCCATGAGGATGAGGGTGAGGAATCGCCCCAGCCGTGCCCCCTGGACCTCCTCTTCCGATGCCACATCCACCCGTTCCACCGGCGCCACCTGGGCTGGCGGCACAGGGAACCCCGCGTCCACCAGGATCGAGTCCCGACGAAGGCTGCGGGTTTCCAGGAGGTGGGATCGGAGGAGCTGGGCCCCTTCCCGGGATGCGGTCCGACTGGAGTGGAAGCGGATCCGAAGGACCCGGGCACCCTCCAGCTCCTCGGGGACGCCCTCGAGGGTCCCCACCGTGTCCACCGCCTCCAGGGCTCGCCATTCCGCCGGGGTGAAGGTCTCCAGGTAGAGGTCCAGTTCCTCCTTCTCCAGCGCCCTCTGGGGGTCGGGGGTGGCCACCGGGCGAAAGCGCCCCTCTGCTCCGCCGTTCCCCGGCGCCTCTCCCTGGATTCCCGCCGTGATCTGGGAGGCGAAGACGGAGTCCGTTCCGGTAATGGTGAAACGGAAGGTCCGGGCCTCCTCCCGCTCGACTCGTCGGTCCTCCATCAGATTCCCGGCCAGGAGAAGTCCCGGAATGAGCACCACGGGAAGAACCACCGAGATCAGGAGGGTCCGGACATCCCGGACCAGGGTGAGGATCTCCAGGGCGAAGATGGCACGGACGGCCGGGGTCAGCCTCACCGGGTCGCCTCTCCCGCGCCCTCGGTCATCCCGGGATCGGGGTCCTCCGCCGGGACCGGATCCCCCCCGGAGTTGGTGCGGACCTCCTCCTCAGGATCCCGGATCCGGGCATAGTGGACGAAGATCTCCTCCAGGTAGCGGAGCCCGGTGGTGGCCCGGAGTTCCTCCAGGGTGCCGGTGGCGAGGATCTTCCCGTGGTGGATGATGGCGATGCGGTCACAGAGCTGCTCGGCCTCGCTCATGATATGGGTCGAGAAGAGGATGGCCTTCCCCTCGTCCCGGAGCCCTGAGATGATGTCCCGGAGCTCGATGGCGTTGAGAACGTCCAGGGCCACCGTGGGCTCGTCGAAGATGAGGACCGGGGGGTCGTGGACCACCGTCCGGGCGATGGAAACCTTCTGCTTCATTCCGCTGGACAGCTTCTCCACGCGGGTGTCCGCATACTCCTCCAGCCCGAAGCGATGGACGAGTTCCTCCACCCGATCCGTTACCTGTTTCCGGGGATACCGGTTCACCTTCGCGAAGAAGCGGAGGGTCTCCCTGGGGCTGATCTTGGGATAGAGGGCCGTGGAGGCGGAATAGAAGCCCAGCTTGGAACGGACCTGCTCCGGGGCCTCCCGGACCTCGTGTCCCATGATCCAGGCCTGGCCGGCCGTGGGCTGGAGTACGGTGGAAAGGATGCGAAGGACGGTGGTCTTGCCGGCACCGTTGGCTCCCAGAAGGCCCAGGATTTCGCCCCGATCGCAGGCCAGGTCCACCCGGTCCACCGCCTGTACCTCTCCCCGGCTGTCGTCGTAGAAGACCTTGGACAGGCTCCGGGTCCGAACCGGCGAATCACTCACGCTCTCTTCCCTCCATTCCGATACTGCCGCTTGAGAAAGGCCCACAGCCCCCCGCTACCCGAGCCCAGCAGAACCTCCTCCCTGCGCATCACCCACTGGGCGAAGGTCACCGACACCCCGACGCAGGCGCCCATGGTGACAAGGGTGATCACGGCGGGGAGAACGGGGATGCTCCCCAGGATCGCCTCCCGGATCAGCATGGCCACGTTCACGATGGGGACTGCCGCCAGAGCCGGGGTGAACTCGATATCCGGCGACTGGACGAAGAGGGCCGGAAGGATGACCACCATGTAGAAGGGGGAGATCATGGACTGGCCCTCCTTGAAGTTCCGGGCGAAGACGGCGAATACCAGCATCCCGGCCGCCACGAAGAGCCCCAGAAGGAGGGTCCCCAGGGCAATGACGGGGAGGGCTTCCAGGGGGATCCCGCCCTGGGCGAGTTCCTGGGCGTCCCCCTCGGTCAGCGGCTCCAGGATCCACCGGAGGGATAGGGCCAGGGCGGTGAGATTCAGGATCCCTCCCATGGCTCCGAAGGTCGCCACATAGAGGTACTTGGCCGCCGCCACGTTACCACGCGGTGCGGCCACGGTCATGAGGGTTTCCCAGGTGGAGCGCTCCCGTTCCCCGGCGGTGGCATCGATGGCCGGGTAGAAGGCGGCCAGGGCCACGGTGATGAGGGTGAGGAAGGGGACGACCAGGGCCAGGAGGAAGCGGGATGTCTCCTCCGGGGTCGCCATGTCGGTCTGGCCCACGGCGAAATCCGCCCAGGCCCGTTGCGAGACCCCCAGGTCCCGCCGGGCTGTTTCCACCCATTCTTCCCGGTACCGGTCCAGCTCCGATTCCACCCGGTTTCGTGCTCCCAGACTTCGTTGCCGGGCACTGTTGTATTCCAGGATCACCTGCAGGTTGTCGGCGAGGGCGCTTCCATCCGCAGAGGGCGGGGCGAAGGTGACCAGAACGTCCAGGCGCCCCCGGGCGACGCTCTCCCGGGCGGACCCGGGGTCCCCCTCCCACTCCGTGAGATCGATCCTGGACTGGGCCGCAAGGGAATCGGCCAGAGGCTGATGGGCCTCGGGGAGTCCCTGGATGGCCACCCGGGAGGTAAGGCGGTCGGCCTGCCCCCCCACGAAGGAGAGGGCGGCAAAGGCCGCCCAGAGGAGAGCGGGATACATGACCAGCGGAATCACGATGCTCCCCACCACGATGGTGCGCTCCCGAAGGGCAGAGCGGACTTCGTGGACGTAGAGGGTCCCGATCTGGCGAAGGTCCATGGAGCGGGCGGGCGGGGGGAGGAGGTGTGATGGGGGAGAGGCTTCGGGAAAAGGTCCCGGAGTCCATGGCCTTCCGGTGGGAGCCCCTGGGGTGGACAGAATCCGGTCTCACCCTTCTCCGGGCAAGGGGTTCCGGCTCCGGGGGAAGGGATTCCCGACGATCGTCAGTCGAGCTTCGGCTTCCCGCAGGCATCGCCCCTGGAACCGCAGGCGGGGTTCACGGGTCGGAGTCTCCCCGCCGTGCCTGTTCCTTGCGTCCCATCGCCAGACGACGCCCGGGTGCGGAGGAGCCACCATGAGAGGAGGAAAGGAATGGATCTGCAGCTCAAGGGGAAGGTCGCCATCGTCACCGGCGGAAGCCGGGGCATCGGGCGAGGGATCGCTGCCACCTTGGCCTCGGAGGGCGCCCGAATTGTGACCTGCGCTCGGGGAGGCTCGGCGCTGGAGACTGCGGCTCAGGCCATGCGTGATGCCGGAGGGGAGGTGACGGCCCTGCCCCTGGACCTGGAGGAGCCCGATGCCGGCCGCCGTCTGGTGGAGGCCGCGGTGACGGTCTATGGCGGTGTGGACGTCGTGGTGAACAACGTGGGAGGCAACCGCCGGAAGCCCTTCGAGGAGACCACCGACGAGGACTGGCGGGAGCTGTTCGATCTGAATGTGGCCAGCGCCTTCCGGGTGACCCGGGCCGCCATTCCCGAGCTTCGGAAGCGAGAGGCGGGCTCCATCATCTTCATCGCCTCCATCTTCGGTCGGGAGGCCGGAGGGCCGGGCCTTTCCATCTACAACACCACCAAGTCGGCGATGATCAGCGCCGCCCGCATCATGGCGCTGGAGTTGGCGCCCGAGGGGATCCGGGTGAACAGCGTGGCGCCTGGATCCATCCGGTTTCCCGGCGGGAGTTGGGACCGGCGGGTGAAGGAGGATCCCGAGGGAATGGCGGCTTTCGTAGAGGAGAATCTCCCCCTGGGACGCTTCGGCTCGGTGGAGGAGGTGGCCAACGTGGTTGCCTTCCTGGCGTCACCCAGGGCCTCGCTGGTCACCGGGACCTGCATCCCCGTGGATGGAAGTCAGGGGCGGTCCCTCATCTGACTCCTTCACCTGAATGGATGGATGATCACCGAAAATCGTCGTATGCCCTCCGGCGTGCCCGTTCGCTGGAGGAGGATGGGGCTCTGGTAGCGCCCCAGGAGGATCCGACCCGGGCCCCCGGGGAGGTCGCCGGGGGCGGGGGCCACCCCCAGCGAGGCATCCCCCCGGATCCTGAGGACTCGCGGCGACGCGCTGGACAGGGCCCGGCTCAGGAGCCGTTCCCGTCGTTCCGGTGAGAACCCCAGCGCCTCCAGGGCTCGGGCGAGGCCCCGGGCGCCTGCCTCGCGCGAGCTCTCCTCTTCGGCATCCCCTCGGTTCCCACCTGCGGCAAATCGGAGGGGAGAGGTGAGGACGTCCACCAGGTCTCGCTGAATGAGAAGGGCCTCCGCTTCGTTCACGGTGATCCCCGCCCCGGCATGGGGGTCTTCCAGATGGAAATGGAGACGTCCGATGGAGATTTCCATCTCCTCCAGGGCTCGCTCCACCGCTCTCAGGATCCCCAGTTCAGGACGGCTCAGCGGGAGGGCTGCCGCGCCCTCGGGAACAGGCACCTCGAACTGGAGCCGGGCGCCCACCACCTCTTCGTCCAGGGCCAGGATGGTGACCCGGCGCTGGCGCCGGATCGTCTCGCCGCCCCGGGTCTGGTAGGTCCCGTCGAAATCCACGAACCAGAGGGGCTCTCCGCTCCCGGCGGAGTGGAAGACGCAGTTGGTGAACCCGCCCCCGATGAAGGCCAGGTGCGCATCGGCGTTCAGGGGCTCCCGGGCCCGCTGGGCCTCGGAGAGCTCCGTTCTCCGCTGGAGTTCATCGTGCTCGTAGCCGGCCTCAGGGGGGAAGATGTTCCGAAGGGCCTCCAGGAATTTGTCCAGTCCCTCCGCATCCGAACCGATGCGGAGGCGGAGTTGGCGGTCGGGGAAGCCGGCTGTGGTGTGATGGGAAATGCAGAAGTACTGGTGGGTCCGAGGGAGATCCCCGCGGGCCACGGCCCCCTCCAGGAGGGGACGGAGGTCCGTCACCTGGTTGCGGGAGTGGGGCCTCAGGTCGAGGTGGAGAATGGGGGAGGAGGGGCTCATGGGACGCAGAACCCGGAACCCATCCGGGCGTTCCCCCCATGGGATCGGGTGGAGGGGACCGGTCGGGCGGGTCGTAGGGACCGGGGTGGATGGGAGGGGCCGGACTACCCGTCCTGCCGGATGAGGAAGGTGGCCCGGGCATCAGCCTCGGCGTGGACCACCAGCGCGTCCCGGTGGGCCTGGACCTCCAGGAGACGGGTGGAGAGGACCTCTCCCTCCACTGTGACCTCGTCGGAGAGATCCCGGTTCAGTCCCCGGAGGAGCTGTTCCCGGGCTGGGGCCATGACCTGGGCGACGGGGATCCGCGCCCGCTCCCTGAGGAAAGCGACCAGCCGATCGTGGGCGAGCCAGTCGAGTCCACCCACCAGGACATTCCGCGTCCGGAGGTCGAAATCCAGATCCGGGACATGAATCTCCCCCTGTTCCATGTCCAGCGCCGGAGTGCCTACCAGGAAGATGCGTCCACGGGCGGTGCCCTCGAAGTCGACGGCCAGGGCGACCCGACCGTCCCCGATTCCCTGGAGGGAGAGTTCCCTGATCCGGACCAGGCGCCCGCCGAGATCCACTTCCCTCTCCTGGAGTTCCCGGGTGAGAATGGCTCCGGTTTCCGGGTAGTGGAGGCGTCCCTCCACCGAGATGAGGGCGTTCTCCCCCACGTCCCCGGCCTGCAGTCCGGGAAGGTCGGTCAGGATGGTGGGGGGGGGAGGGCCCAGGACGATGACGGGGAAGGCGGTCAATCCCACGTCGATGATGAGACGCGACCCTTCGCCCCGCGTCCGGCCCTGGGTCACGCCCTGGGGCTTGATCAGGAGCCACACATCTTCGGTGAGTTCCACCGGCTCCTCCAGGGTGTGCCAGATCTCCTGGAGTCGGGTTCGCACCCCCACCTCCGCCACCCGGCGGTCGATCTCTTCCGTCCGTCCCTGAAGGGCTCCCTGGACGGCGCGGAGGGCCGTCCCGGTGACATCCACCCGCAGGGGGGTGACCCGACACCGATCCCGATCCGATTCGGACACCGCCTCCACCGTGTCGACCCGGGCCCGGGACCGGAGGATCCAGTCCCCATCCAGCCCCAGGCGTGAGGAGAGGGTGACCCGGGCCCGAGGCATTTCCCCTTCGTCCTCCATCCCGCAGCCGGCGCTCATGGAGGGGAGAAGGGGTGGATCGTACCATGCCCGACCGGCGTAGCTCACAGTGGTGGAGATGCGGGCGACGTCTCCACTGATCTCCGCCTGGAATGGGCTCCGTTCCGCCCGGAACGCCACCTCCACCCGGTCATGCTCCGGATGCGCCTTCCGCTCCTCGAGGTCGCCGAAGCTTCGGGGGATTGCCTCCTCCAGCTCCCGGATCACGGCACTCAGGTCGTAGACCACGGGGGCGGCGAGGCGCGCAGGGGGTAGTTTCGGGAGCTCCGGGTCCCGGTCCACCACTTCAGGGGCCGGAGCCTCCACCCGCGGCGGGCCGTCCTGCCGAAAAATCAGGAAGAGGAGAAGGCCTCCCAGGGCAAGCAGCCCCAGGGTACCCAGGAGGGTGGAGGTGGACCGGGGGATCCATGGGGCACGCTCGTCTTTCGTCCCGCGATCCCGTACCATGGGGGTCTTCAGAAACCCTCCTGTCCCAGGGTGGATGTCCTTCCAATCCTCCGAGGAATCCGATGAGACTCCCCGATAATTCCCCTACCTTACCGACCATGAACCCCCGAGGTTTCCAGGGAAGCAGGGAATCGGGGACCGGCGGCGTCCGGAATGCCCTTTCCCTGGCGGTTGTGCTCCTCGTCCTTCTCGCTGTCCTTCCGGGCTGCTCACCAGACTCCCCATTCCCGGAGCAGGAGATCTTCTGGGACCGCCTGCAGGCCCTCTGCGGGCAAGCCTTCGAAGGCCATGTGATGGAAGCCCCGCCGGAAGATGGGTGGTGGGAAGCGGAGCGCTTCGTGATGCACGTGCGGCACTGCGGGCCCGAGGAAGTCCGGATCCCCCTCCACGTGGACGATGACCGCTCCCGGACCTGGGTGGTGACGCGGACCGGAGAAGGCCTGCGCCTGAAGCACGATCACCGCCTTGAGGACGGGACGCCGGACGCGGCGAACACGGACTATGGAGGCGACACCCGGCTTCCAGGGTCCGTCTGGCGACAGGAGTTCCCGGCGGACGAATTCAGCGTCGAGGCCGTGCCGGCCAGGGCCAGCCAACTCTGGTACCTCGAAATCCGCCCGGAGGAGACCTTCGTTTACGGACTCCGGCGGGAGGAAACGGGACTCCGCTACCGGGTGGAGTTCGATCTGACCCGCCCCGTGGAGACGCCGCCGGCGCCCTGGGGTGGCTAACGGCTCGGGGCGGGCGGCGGGAGTGTGCCGCACCCCGATCCACTCGGTAGCTACCGGCGCACCGACACTGTAGTAGATTTCCCCGCGGGAGAGGCCACAGGCGCTCCACACCGCACAACTCCGTACCGAAAGAGCTCCATACCGCATAGGGACGACCACGCCATGTCACGGAAGGGAAAGAAGGGCAGGGGGCCCAGCCAGCCCAGGATCAAGGGGTTTCGCCCAGGGAAGGAGCCGGCACATCTCCGGGCCCGGCAGGCCAAGGCGCAGCTCGGGGAGGATTCGAGTTGGGCGCAGAAGGCCATGATCGACGCCGTGGCGGGCCGAAGTCCCGAGGAGGTGCGGGCCCAGGTGAATCGGTGGAGCACCATCATATTGGTGGTGGCCGTGATCCTGGCCCTTGCAGGGGGGCTCCTCTACCTGTGGGCCATCCCGGCTGGAATCGGAGTCCACGTCCTGGCCGCTGCGGCCCTCTTCCTCTGGTTCCGTCTGAGGCGGCAGCAGGCAGGGCTGGTGGAGATGGCGAAGTCGGTGGGCCGACGCGGCTGACCCCTCAGCGGGAGGCGTCGCCCGCGTCGGCCTCTCCTTCCTGGGCTTCCTGGGATTCCCGGGCTTCCCCCACCATGGCCACCAGGCATTCCCGGACCCGGGCGCCGGTGCGGGCCTCCCCCGGAAAGGCCAGGCGCAGCCCCTGGACCCGTTCCTCCGTCCGGACGCGCAGGTTGAAGCCCAGTCGGTCCACCCCTGTCATCCGGGCCTCTTCCGGTGCTTCGATCCCGGCGTGGCGGGCGAGGAGGAGAAGGGCGTCCACGTGGTCCTCGTTGACATGCTCCAGGATTCCGGCTGCAGCATCCCGAAGAGGGTCGGGCTCCGCGGTGGCGTAGGCCTCTCCATCCACCCACCCCATGACCCCAAACCCGCCCACGTAGTATGCTTCCTCCACCCGCATGCGGCGAAAGGAGAAGTCGGAGAAGTCCACCCAGTAGCGGGCGTTGGGATGCCGATCCAGGTAGCGGGATCGGACCATCTCGAGCTCAGGCGCGCCCACCCGGGCGGTGCCTCCCACCAGCGTCACCCGGGCCAGACCCAGAGGGTCCCGGTCCCCGGCTTCCGCTTCCCGGACCAGGAGGGAGGCCCGGGGGTCGGCATCCAGGTTCCGGGTATGGACCGCCAGGTTGCTCACCAGGAGAAGGAGGCTGCCGTCCTCCTCTTCGGCGAAGGGCATGAGGGAGACGAAGGGATCGCCGGGGCGGCGATGGGAGAGGGTGGCCAGCGACCCCTCCGAGGCCTGGCTCACCAGGGTGCGGGCCTGCTCCGCGTGGGAGGGCAAAGGCACCTGTGGTCGGGTTGGACCGTCGGTGTCGGCATGGGAACGACGGACCCTGGAACGGCTCTTCTCCTGCGCTTCGGCCATCTCAACTCCTGGGGAGGTGGGGATGACGAAACGTAAGGGTGGAGGAGGGCGGGTGCGAGGCGGGCTCCGGTCCGACCCGACGCCCCGCTCCCCTCCTCAGAGCTCGACCCGCCGAAGCAGTTGGGCGTTCAGCGCCACGATGACGGTGCTGGCGGACATGAGGATGGCCCCCACGGCGGGCGTGAGGAGGATGTCCCACCCAGCCAGGACCCCGGCGGCCAGGGGGATGGCCACGATGTTGTAGCCCGCCGCCCACCAGAGGTTCTGGAGCATCTTCCGGTAGGTGGCCCGGGAGAGGGTGAGGATCCGGACGATGTCCCGGGGGTCCGACCGGACCAGCACGATGTGCCCCGCCTCCACCGCCACATCGGTTCCCGCCCCGATGGCGATCCCGATATCGGCCGTGGCCAGGGCCGGCGCGTCGTTCACGCCGTCTCCCACCATGGCGACCCGTTTCCCCTGGCCCTGGAGTTCCTCCACCTTGGACGCCTTGTCCTCGGGGAGGACCTCCGCGAAGACGGTGTCGATGCCCAGCTCCTTCGCCACGGCATCGGCCACGGCCTGGGCGTCGCCGGTGAGCATGGCCACCTCCAGCCCCTGCTCCTGGAGGGCGCGGACCGCCTCCCGGCTCTCCTCGCGGATGGCGTCGGCCACGGCGAAGACCGCCATGGCTTCACCGTCCCGGAGGAGGTAGATGGCCGCCTGGCCCCGGTCCGCCGCCGCCTCGGCCGCTTCCCGGATTGGGGTCGAAACGTCGGCGTCCTCCGCCTCCAGGAGGGCGGGGCCTCCCATGTGGTAGCGGGTCCCGTCCACCGAGGCGGCGATCCCCTTCCCGGTGATGGCCTCGAAATCCTCCGCCGAGGGGATGGAGAGCTCCCGATCCTTCGCTGTCTGAACGATGCCCCGGGCGATGGGGTGTTCCGAGTCCGACTCCACCCCGGCGGCGAGGGTCAGGGCCTCATCCTCGGAGACCCCTTCCGCCACCGCCATCTCCACCACCCGGAACTCCCCCAGGGTCAGGGTACCGGTCTTGTCGAAGATCACGGTGTCCAGGTTCCGTGCCTCCTCGAGTCCGCGACGGTCCCGCACCAGAAGCCCCCCCTGGGCACCCAGCGTCGTGGAAATGGCCACCACCAGGGGAACGGCGAGCCCGAGGGCATGGGGACAGGCGATGACCAGCACCGTCACCATCCGGACGATGGAGAAGTCGATGTCTGCGCCCAGGAGATGCCAGGTGACCAGGGTCACGGCCCCGGCGGTGATGGCCACGCCAGTAAGGAGTTGAGCCGCCCGATCCGCTAGGTGCTGGGCCCGGGATTTGGACTTCTGAGCCTCGGAGACGAGCCTCATGATCCCAGAGAGCTTGGTGTCCTCACCGGTACCGGTGACCTC
Organism: Gemmatimonadales bacterium; assembly: GCA_007695225.1. Classification (GTDB taxonomy): domain Bacteria; phylum Gemmatimonadota; class Gemmatimonadetes; order Longimicrobiales; family Gaopeijiaceae; genus T3Sed10-66. The sequence continues at coordinate 14,593 of REED01000138.1, read as the reverse complement.
CATCCGGAGGGAGTTCTCGCCGTTCAGCGTCCCGGCGATGACCTCGTCCCCCTCCTCCTTCTTCACCGGCCGGGACTCCCCGGTGATCATGGCCTCACTCACATCGCCGGAGCCCTTGCTCACGGTTCCATCGGCGGGAAAGCTCTCTCCAGGGCGGACGAGGACGAGATCCCCGTCCCGGAGTTCCTCAACCGAGACCTCCTCCTCCTCCCCGTCGGTGATCCGGGTGGCGGTGTCGGGAAGGAGTTTCGCCAACTCCTTCAGCGCCCCCTGGGCCTGGGTGATGGATCGCATCTCGATCCAGTGGCCCAGGAGCATGATGGTCACCAGGGTGGCCAGCTCCCACCAGAGAGCCTCGGCCTGGATGAGCCCCAGCTCCACGACCCAGGAGAAGAGAAAGGCCACGAGGATGGCCAGGGAGATGAGGGTCATCATCCCCGGCAGGCGATCCCTCAGTTCGCCCCAGGCCCCCTTGAGGAAGACCAGGCCTCCGTAGAGGAAGACCACCGTCCCCAGGACCGGGGGGATCCACCGGGTCCCGGGGAACTCCGGGGCCTGGTAGCCCAGGAGCTCCTGGATGTGCCCTGACCAGAACACCACCGGGATGGACAGGGCGAGGGAGAGCCAGAAGCGGTCCCGGAACATCTCCGGGGAGTGCCCCTCATGTCCCTCATGCCCCTCATGTCCCTCATGGCCGGAGTGGCCCTCGTGACCGTCGGACCTGGGGTGCTCGGGGTCCTCGTGGTCCTCCTCATGACCGCCCTTCCCCCGATGGTCACTCTCGTGGGGGTGGGCGCCCGTCTCCTCGTTCGACTCCGAGATGGTTCCTCCTCAGCAGAAGTGCCTCCTCAGCGATTGGACCAGTGGAGATGCCGGATCCGCCATCCTTCGGGGGTGTGCACCAGGACGGCGGTCTCCACCGTTCGGGCATCGATCTCCCGCTCCCCCACCTGTCCGGTGGCCCGGGTCTCGGAGAGGTAGACCACCATCCCCTCTCCCGGCACCACCTCCTCTCTCAAGGTCTCCCGTGAGACCTGCTGGGCAAAGCGCATGTCGGCAGGGAGGTGATGGTCCCGGTACTCCTCGCGAGACTCGGCCACCCCTTGCTCATGGATGCGCGCCTCCGGGTGGAGGAGTCCCAGCGCCCGAACCGAGTCCCCGGCGGCCAGGGCCCCATGGAAATCCTGCATCACCTGGAGGATGGCGGCCTCGTCGAAGGGCGCGCCGTGATCGCCGTGGTGGTGTTCCATGCGATGGCCGCCCCCATGCTGCATCCCATGGCCGCCCCCATGCTGCATCCCACCATGGGCCCCATGCTCCATCCGGTGCCCATGGTCATGACCGGCTTCGGACTCGTCCTCGGGCGCGTGGTCCCCATGTCCCTCATGCGCCGGGGCCTCGGGCTCATGACCCTCGTGATGACCCTCGTGATGATGCTCGTGCCCCCTGTGCGCATCCACGGTGGGAACGGGGGGCAACCAGTCGATGGCGGGCCCGCCCTGGGCATCCACCCCATGGGCCAGCGCCATGGCGATCCAGTCCTCCACGGAGACCGCCATGGCGCCGGGATCGCGGAAGAGGTCCGCCTGGCGATAGATCTCGCCCCGCTTCTGGCGCCGTTCGACCTCTCCCGAGACCAGGATGTCCGAAATGACGTCGTGCATCATGTGGAGGTTGTCGAAGATGGCGGCGAACTCCGGGTATCGCTCCGTGAACAGGGGGGCGATAGCGGGGCTCATGGGCATCTCGCTGGGGAGGGTGGTGGCCGGGTCCTCCACCATCTGCCAGAAACGGACCAGGGTGGCGTTCACCGCCGCCTGCCGCTCCTCGGGGCCATCATAGGCCAGAAGGGGTTCGTACACCGCGATCTGGAGCCAGTGGTAGGCCCAGATGAGCCCATTGAATCGGGGGTAGCGTTCCCGGAAGACCTTCGAGAAGAACTGCTCGTCCATGATCTCCATCCCCTTGGGCTCCACGGGGAAGGCGAGGCCACTGGACTGATAGTGGCGCAGAAGGTCTGCCATGGCCCGGTCCCGCTCCCCTTCGCTGAGGGTGGGGTCCGCCAGGATGTCGTAGCTCTGGCGGTGGAGGATGTGGGCCCATTCGAACATCTCCTTGGCCACCGGGACCAGCCGGGCATACTGGGGCATGAAGGAGGCCTCGGGCATGGGAAGCCGAGGCGGATTGGGAAGGATGTCCCGGGTGAGACGATAGAAGATCTCCTCCTCCAGAAGGGAGACCGGGGCGTCGGGACGGGACCAGAGGGTCTCGTAGAGAATCCCGTGCCCATAGTCGAAGGCGTTGAAGAGCCCGTCCACCGCCGGGAACTCGGCCCGGAAGCTCCAGTTGTGGTCCGCCGGGAGGTGGAACGGGTGGTAGACCCGCTCCTGCCCAGCCACCGGTTCCAGTGCGCCTCCACCGGCCAGGCCGATGAGGGTGAGAAGGACGGCGAGGAGAGTACGGCGGATCATCGGGTTCCTCCGGGCATGAGGGAGCGGACGCCGAACTCGTGGGTCACCCCCAGGGTGAGGGTCCAGTCCTGGCGATGGTCTCCCGACCACCCCCGGCCGGCCCCGACGTCCAGAACCACGGTGGGAGACACCTGGTAGCGTGCGCCGACGGTGGAATGGAGGGTGCGGCGGTCCGCCCCCTCCGGCTCGCTCATCCAGCCCTCCACCAGGAGGAGGGTGTGATGGAAGGGGAGGACCCAGTCCAGGGCGACCCCGGTCCACCAGTCCTCCGAGGCATCGTCCCCCACCACCCATGCCCCGTTCAGGTGCGCTCGGACGGGGCCGGCCAGGGTCCGGGTCAGGATCCCTTTTACCTCCAGGGACGTGCCGTGGTCCGACTCGGTGGGGAGATGCGCCGTCACCCGGATCCCGGCGGCGGGGAGGGTGGCCCCCTCGACCCACAGGTTCAGGAGCGCCGACAGGTCCACCTCGCCCAGGGAGGTCTGGGTCTCGGAGCCGTCTCGCACCCGGTCCAGCGCCACCCCCACCGAGGCATCGAGGCCGGGAAGGAGGCCGTGCTTCAGTTCCAGCGACGGCTGGTAGCGGAGGACTCCGTTCCGGTCCTGGGAGAGGGTGAAGGGAGAGGCCTGGAGTTCGAAGGCCCACCGTTTGGCGGTGTAGGCGTCCTCCACCCGAAGGGGGCGTTCCTTGTCCAGGTTGTAGAAGTCGGTCTGGGCCAGGGCGGGCGTGGGAACGCCGAATCCCCCGGCGGCCACGAGGAACGCCAGGATGAGGAACGAGGTCCGATGCATGTTATGTCCTTCCGGAGGTGCGGGGGCAACGCCCAAGAAAAGCTCAGGGGAATAGCCGAACCTACCGGGGCATGCATGAAGAGAACGTGAAGATGGGGTGAAGAAGCCTTCAGGTGCGCGCCATCAGGTGCCCGCCGTCAGGTACCTGCCGTCAGGTACCAGCCGTCAGACATCGCACGTCCGGTGCCCGATTCCAGGTTGTGGGAAAACGGGGGATCAAGCGGGGGAAAGGGCACCCTGAGCTTCGGGAGGAGGCGTGGGGGCCTTGGTGGCGGTCCGACGGGTCGGTGGCTCGAGAAGGACGGGGAGAACGACGCGGAAACGGGCACCCCCCAGCTGCGAATCGTTGGACGCATGGACGGAGCCGCCGTGGGCATCGGCGATGACCTTCACGATGGCGAGCCCGAGCCCCGATCCCTCGGCGCCTTCCCCGTGGGTCCGGCTGGGATCGCCCCGCCAGAAGCGTTCGAAGACCCGCTCCTCGCTCCCTGGAGGAATCCCTGGTCCCGAGTCCTCTACGGTAAGGATCCCCATGTCTCCTTCGGGGAGGACGGAGATTCGGACCCGTCCATCCGGCCCTGCGAAGCGAAGGGCATTTCGTACCAGGTTCCAGGTGAGCTGGAGGAGCAGGCCCGTATCGAAGACGCCTGGGACGGAAGCCGGGGCCACCACCTCCAACTCCACCCCCCTCTCCCGCGCCTCTCCTGATGCTCGCTCCACGACCTCCCGGGTCAGGGAGGCCAGGTCCCCGGATTCCCGCCGGAGCTGGATCGCGCCGGCGTCGGAACGGGCCAGGGTGAGGAGCCCCTCCACGATCCGCCCCATGCGGAGGACCTCCTCGTGGGCGCTCTGCAGGACCTCGCGGTACTCGGCTGGATCCCGGTCCCGTCGGAGGGCCAACTCAAGTTCCCCCTGCATGGCGGTGAGGGGGGACCGGAGCTCGTGGCTGGCGTCGGCGGTGAAGCGTCGCTGGGTCTCGAAGGAGGCCTGGATCCGGTCCAGCATGGTGTTCAGGACCTGGACCAGCCGCTGGTATTCCCGGGTGTCGGCGTAGGCGCTGATCCGCCTCCGAAGGGTTCCGGCGCCCATCCCCTCGGCCTGATCGATGATGTCCGTCACCGGACGGATGGCCCGGGTGGCCAGCCACCGGCCTCCCATGACGCTGGACACCGCCGTGAGGAGGATCATCACGAATCCGAAGATCACGACCCGATGGAGCATGGCGTTCCGGGTTCCCAGGGGGGCGGCCACCTGGAGCACATGCTCCTCGTGGAGGTCGCCCAGACGAACCAGGGGGTAGAAGACCGATCGCACCCGATAGCCGTCGAAGTCCGCCTCTCGCCAGACCAGCTCTCCCGCGGCCGCGGCCTGGAGCGCCTCCAGGTCCCGGGGGAGGTCCACGGTCATGTAGCGGCTCCGGAGGAGGGAATGACCGTCGCCGCTCCAGACCTGGGCGTAGCGGACCAGCTCCTGGATGGAGGAGGCCTCCTCCGGAGTGAGCTCCCACTCGTGGAAGTGCATGTCCCCGCTGACTTCGTCGGTGAGGGCGGCCGCCTGGATCGAGGCGACATTCAGGACGCTGGCGTTCAACTCCGCGTCCAGGATGTGCCGGAGGACCAGGAAGGTGGCCACGACGCAGAGGGTCATCCCTGCGGTGATGAGAAGGGCGAAGCGCAGGGCCAGGAGGTCCCGGAAGGAGCGACTCATGGCGTCTCCTCCCTCCGCTCCAGGATATACCCCACCCCCCGGACGGTGTGGATGAGAGGGGGGCCTCCCCCCGACCGGAGCTTCTTCCGGAGATTCCCCACGTGGACATCCACCACGTTGCTCAGCGGATCGAAGCTCAGGTCCCACACCTTTTCCAGGAGCTCCGTTCGCCGAACCACCGTCTCCGGGCGCTTCAGCATGAACTCCAGCAGGGAGAACTCCCGGGGGGTGAGGTCCAGGGGCGTCCCATTCCGACGGGCCTCGTGGCGGGGACGGTCGAGTTCCACATCCTCGTAGCGGAGGCGCTCGGCAGGGGAGGCACCGCCACGGCGGATCAGGGCGCGGACCCGGGCCAGGACTTCGTCGAGGCTGAAGGGCTTGGTCAGGTAGTCGTCGGCCCCGGCGTCCAGCCCCGCCACGATATCCTCCTTGGAGTCCCTCGCGGTGAGGAGGAGAATCGGGGTCGGGATCCCGGCACTCCTCAACTCCCGGATGATCTCAAAACCGGATTTTCCCGGGAGCATCACGTCCAGGAGGTAGAGGTCGTAGGGGTGCACCCGGGCCTTCATGGACCCGTCCAGCCCCTCGAGGGCCACGTCCACGACGTACCCTTCCTCCCGGAGGGCCCGCTCCAGGAAGCGGGCGACCTTCCGGTCATCTTCAACGACCAGGACACGCATGGCCCCTCTCCTTCCTCAACACCGTCTATCCCTCCATCCAGTCCCACCCGGTGCCGCGGTGTTCCGGCGCCTCGGCGGAAGGGTGGAAGATCTCGGCGAGGATTTCCAGGGACTCCACGATCCGTGGACCGGGGCGGTTGAAGAAGTGGTGACCATCCGCCAGAGCCACCCGGCCAGCCCGGGTCGCCGGGAGGTCGGCCCATCCGGGGAGCCGGGAGAGAAGCCCCGCCTCGCGCCGGGTGCGCTCCAGGGTGAATCCGCAGGGAATGACCACCACCACCTCGGGCTCCAGCTCCTGGATCACCTCCCAGGAAACGAAGGGGGAGTGGGCTCCGGCCTCTCCCAGGAGATTCCGGCCTCCCGCCATCTCCACCAGCTCCGGAATCCAGTTTCCCGCCACCATGAGGGGGTCCAGCCACTCGATGGTCACCACCCGGGGGAGGGGACCCCCGTCCACCCGGGCGTCTACCCGGGCGCGCACCCCCTCCATGCGTTCCCGGAGGCGGCTCACCAGGGCGTCCCCCCGCTCGGGGACGCCGAGCCGGTTGGCGACCCGGTGGATGTCCTCCAGGACATCCTCGAGCCCTCCAGGGGCCAGGGAGATGATCTCCGGCGCGGGATCCAGGACGGCGCAGGCGGCTTCCTCCATCTCCCGGGCACTCACGGCGCAGACCTCGCATTGATGCTGGGTTACGATGACATCGGGGCGGGCTTCCCGGAGGCGGTCGGCGTCCACACGGTAGACCGACAACCCCTCCTGGACCAGGGCCCGGATCCGCTGGTCGATGGCGTAGCTCGTTCCGTCGGCCTGGTACTTGGGTTCGGTAACGAAGGGAAGTGCCTCCACCCCGGCCGGGTGGTCGCATTCGTGGGATCGGAGCACCAGGTGATCCCGCAGGCCCAGGCCACAGATGATCTCGGTGGCGCTTGGGAGGAGGGAAGCGATGCGCATATCGTGTGACTTGAAGGGGGCTTGTTGCATCCAGGGAGAAACCCCGGCATCCTGTGGAGGATCCGGGCCCCGGCGGTCGTGGGGTGCCAGCCCAGGGTCCATTCGATCGCCCCCCCTACTTCTTCAATGGCCTTTTCGGGAGCCCGCCATGCACTATCTCCTCCACTACGACGCCTCTCCCGACTACCTGGAGCGAAGGGCTGAATTCCGGGGTGAGCACCTGGCCATGGCCCTGGCGGCCCGGGAGCGGGGGGACCTGGTCCTGGGGGGGGCCGTGGGGGACCCGGTGGACGGCGCGCTTCTCCTCTTTCGCACAGAGGAATCGGCGAAGGCCTTCGCCGGAGCCGACCCATACGTGGCCAACGGGCTCGTGACCCGATGGTACGTGCGGCCCTGGCACACGGTGGTGGGGGAGGGGATCGAGCCGCCGACGGTGTAGCCGAGTCGGTCAGGCCGAGCTGGTCAGGGGGAGCCGGGAACCTCAAGGGCCTGGATGCGGGCTTTCACCTCCTCCGGGAGGACCCCCCGCCGACCCTGGTCATAGTCGTAGGCCACCACCACGCCCTTCCCCACGGCGGCCACCCGGTCCTGGGCCCCGCTCACCAGGACGTATTCCTGGGTGAATCTGTCTACTCCCACCTCCGTGGCCCGCGTCCCAATCCGGATCCGGTCGGGATAGGTCAGGGGTCGGATGTACCGGCAGGTGACGTGTCCCAGGATGGGACCTGTCCGTTCGGCTCGGTCGAATCCGATGGCCTCGAAGTGGGCGACCCTGGCCATCTCGAAGTAGCGCAGGAAGAGGGTGTTGTTCACATGGCCGAAGGCGTCCATGTCTCCCCACCGGAGGTCGGTGGTGACCACGATGGGAAAACCGGACAGATCCGTGGTGGCCCGTTGTGGGCGGGTGGCGTCCATTCCTGGTCTCCTCTCCTGCGTTCGCGGGTTGCAGGATTTGGGTTTTGGTCGGTATCCTGGCCACCTTCCACGATGCTACGAGCTCTTCACGGGATCGTTCCCTCCTGTGGCCTCCCCATTCCCCATGTTGAACGGCTGCGCCATGACAGCGCGCGAACGACCTCGAACGGCCGCACGGACCCGATCCCCCCTTCCGGCGATCCGCCCGGCGATCCGCCCAACGATGGAGACCCTCCCATGAGCTCTTCCGGCACCGCAGCCCAGGACCCCTCCCAGTTCGTCCCCCGTTCCATGCTCTTCGCCGACGTCGAGGAGGAGTTCGACGCGACCCGGCGGCTCCTGGAAGGCTACCCCGTGGACGCCGACGCCGATTGGCGTCCCCACGAGAAGTCCATGTGCCTCTCCACCCTGGCGGGACACATCGCGTCTCTGCCGGACTTCGCCCGCATCATCGCCGCCGAGCCCGAGCGGAACATGGCGGAGCACCCCTACGTTCCCCCGTCCGCCAAGACCCGTGACGAGTTGGTGGCGCTCTTCGACGACCGCCGGGCCGCGGCCCGAACGGCCATGGGGGCGCTGGATGCGGCAGGCCTTCAGGCCTCGTGGAGGCTCCGGAACGGGGACACGGTGTATTTCCAGGGACCCAGACATCTCCTGCTGCGTCGGTTCCTGGTGAGCCACACCGCCCACCACCGAGGCCAGCTCACCGTCTACTACCGACTGCTCGGGGTGCCTGTCCCGGGAATCTACGGTCCCACCGCCGACCAGGGATAGCGGGCACCACGCTCGGGTGGGGCGGTGTGCTCACCGTGAGAGGTTCCGCCTCAGAAGGTGAAGTAGCGCACCCCCGGCTGGAGCATGAAGGCTGCCACCTCGGGAGGCTGGGCGATGCCCACGCCTTCCCGAAGGTCATTCTCGGTCCATCGGGTGTTGGGGAGGAAGATGGCGCAGAGATCTACCCTGACCTCATTGGCGATAAGGCGGTTCAGGAGCTGTCCTGGGCTGACATCCCGGGGCTGGAGGAGGTCGCCGTCCTGCTCGGCAAGGCCGAGGGTGGCACCGGGACCGCAGAGCAGCACCCGGACCTCGGCCCCCTTGGAAGAACTCCCCGCTACCGCTACTCGCCGCCTAGGCCCGGACGTTTTCCCCCGGCAACCCATGACCCCGCCATCACTCCGGCGATGCAGGTGGTGACGCTTCCCAGGGAGTAGAGGCCGGCAATCCCATACCGGGCGTCCTGCAGCAGGATCAGCGTATCAAGGTCAAAGGCGCTGAAGGTGGTGAAGCCTCCACAGAATCCGATGGCGAGGAACCCCCTTGTCTGCGGCGATGCCGAGGGCGCTGTCAGACCCTGAGCCAGCATCCCCAGGAGCGCGCTACCCAGTACGTTGATGGTGAAGGTGGGCCACGGGAAACCCGGGGGTGCCCAGAGGAAGATCCAACTTCCCAGGAGGTAGCGGACCACCGCGCCGAGCCCTCCCCCAAGGGCTACCCAGAGGCCGGTCACCGGTGACTGGTGGAATTCGGACATATGAGCGAGAGTCGAGGGGGACGGCCCTACGAGGGCAGGGGGAGGGGTGGGGCCGAGGAAGCATAGGGAAGGAGGAGAAGGCGTGTCCAGACGTGGAAACCGTAAATCCCGATGCTGATTCTCATGGTGGCCTTGGGGGGAGCCCTGGGCGCGTGGGCACGCTACCAGGTCTCCGGTTGGGTCTACAACCGGGCCGGCGCGGAATTCCCCTGGGGAACCCTTACGGTGAACGTTTCGGGATCCTTCCTCCTGGGCATCCTCCTCCCCACGCTGGTTTCGTCCCCATCCATGACTCCGGGGCGTGCCTTCGTGGAGGTGGGTTGCATCGGTGCGTTCACCACCTTCAGCACCTTCGCCTTCGAGGCTGTGACCCTCATCGAAGCGGGGCAGCCCCGCCGGGCCGCCCTCTACGTCCTGGCCAGTCTGGGGCTGGGTCTCGGCGCCATCATCCTGGGCTTGCTCATCGCCGCGAGGATCCCCTGATGTCCCGAGTCGTCTCCCCGCTGCCTTCCGCGAGATGTGACGTCAGCGCGACTTCCTCGTCTTTCTTGTTGAGGGGCAGTCCGCCCCCGCCTTCACAGGACGCGCAGCGGAAAGGAATATGACCGACCGGATCCATGAATACCTGGACGGGGAGATCACCGAGGACGCCCTGACACCTGAGGAACGACGGGAGGCCCAGGAGCACCTTCGCGTCCTGGAGCGGACCGTCTCGCTCCTGGGGGATATGAGCGCGCCCGATGTCACCGAGGATGTGATGGCCCGCATCTCAGGGGGTGACGCTGTATCCCTGGGTGAATCTGCCGGAAAGAGACCCCTCGTGTGGCTCCTGGAGCCCCGCACGGTCCGTGTTCGGCCGGCCTACGGACTCCTGGCGGCCGCGGCACTCCTGCTGGTGATCCTCTTCCCCCCTGCAGATCGGCTGGGGCTGGATGAGGGCCTTCATGGCAACACAGATCCGGCTGCGACGAGCCACCTCGTCCAGGGAGCGGGAACCAGCGAGGCCGTCACCATCTTCGTCCACTTCCGACTCGATGCGCCGACGGCCTCCGAGGTCCGTCTGGCGGGAAGCTTCACCGGGTGGGAACCTCGATACGCGATGCACCCGGCGGGGGAGGGGAGTTGGTCGGTTCTCGTACCCCTTCAGCCCGGTGTGCACGACTACGCTTTCGTGGTGGACGGGCGGGAATGGGTGGCCGATCCGGCAGCCCCCGCAGTGGATGACGGCTTCGGAGGTGAGAACAGTCGCCTGGCCCTGCTCCTTCCCAACGGAGAGCGAGAATCCTGACGGTGGAGCGGGTAGCTTTTCAGTCCCCAGGGTCGACCCGGGGGTCCCGGTCTGCGCGGGTGCTGTGGTGCCATGGCCGCTCTCCGAAGGATCCGGCGGGGTCTCGCCTTTTCGTCCTGCGCCTTGTCCTCCTGGGCCTTGGAGTCACGGCGTTCGGGTTCTTCTCCGCGACGGGACTCCACGGGCAGGGATGGACGGCGGATCTGCAAGCGGGCCAGGCGTCCTACGAAACGGCTCCCCTCGATTCCCGATCCACCAACGCGATCCTGGGAGTCCGGCATCAGGTGGACCGGCGGTTCTTCCAGACCGCCGTGGCGGCGCCCCTGTCTTCTGGGGACCTTTTCTGGGGCGTGGTCTCCATGGGAGACCGGCTGGCCTTCCGCAAGGGAATCGTGGAGCTGGGCCTGGATGCCGCAGGCCTCTTTCATGTCCACCGGGATCCCGGCGTGGAGGGAATGGGTGTCGGGGGACGTGGGGAATTCCTCCCGGTCCTGTCCCTGTCTGCTGGGGTCCTCGTCACCGAGGTCCGTAGCGGTGTCTCCCTCTACCGGGGTGAGATCGCAGGAGAGCGGTGGTCACGGGACCTTCACGTGTCCGACGTCAACGTGTTCCTCCCGCTGGGACCACAGGCTCGTGTGGGAGGGGAACTCCGACATCTCCGCACCGCAGACGAGGCCTATACCTTTCTCGGTTCCTCGGCCTCCTCCGCTCTCGGCCGGGGAGGGGTCTGGGGTTCGGTGGGAACGTGGATCTCCGGGCTTTCCGATGACGCACCTTCCCTTGGCTGGAGTGCGGGCGGATCGTTGGGTATGGCTCCGGGAACCGACCTGTGGCTCACGGTGAGGCGGGAGCCCTTTGACCCCGTCTTCCTGGGGGCGGCCCGGACCAACTGGGGCGTGGGGGTGAGTCACCGGCTGGGTCGGGCCCGGACACCGCCGCCCGCAGTGGGGGCGGAATACCGATCCGGGGGGACCACCGTGCTCCGTCTCCCCTTGGGAGAGGCGTCCCGGCCACCCAGCGTCGCCGGCGACTTCAGCCAGTGGGGAGCCCTTCCCATGCACCGGTTCGGAACGCACTGGCGAATCGAGTTGGACCTGGCCCCCGGTGTCTATCACTTCGCATTCCTTCATTCCGACGGCACCTGGTTCGTACCGGAACACACGCCGAATCGACGGGAAGATGGGATGGGGGGATGGGTGGCCGTCCTGATTGTCCCTGGGGACTCGGCAGACCGACCCGACCCGGGGGCGGGGGGGGAATGATGGGCCAGGGCAGGCTGGAAGAGGACGTGACCGACGAAGAGGTGGTGGCCCAGGTCCTGGCGGGGCGGACCGGACGGTTCGCCCTCCTGGTCCGCCGCCACCAGGCCGCTCTGTTCCGACAGGCCCTGGCCATGGGATTGGACCGGGATACAGCCGAGGACATGGTCCAGGACTCGCTGGTCCGGGCCTTTCAGGGACTGGAGGGATGCCGGGAGAAGGGCCGATTCCGGGTATGGGTTGCCCGGATCCTCCGGAACCGCTGCCTGGACCACCTCAAGAGCGCGCCCGTGCAGCGGAATGATCCCCTTGTCCCCGACTTGCTCTACCGCGGCGGTGGACCGGAGGAGGGCCGGGAAGAAACGGCGCTTCGGGCCCTCCTGGCGGAGGCCCTGAACCGGCTCCCGGAGGACCAGCGTGAGGCTTTCCTGCTTCGCCACGTGGACGGGTTCAGCTATCGGGAGATGAGCGAGATCGCCGACGCTTCGGAGAGTGCCCTCAAGATGCGCGTCCATAGGGCCCGGGAGGCCCTTCGCGTCCACCTTGGGGGAGCGGCGGCGGGACAGGATGTGACCATGAGCGGTGGATCCTCGTCCTAGAGGTGTGACAAGGTGACGGAACCATTGAACTCCGAAGTCAGGGAACCGAGACCATGAGAAGCAAGATGACGACCAAGATGGCGATCATTGGGGGGATGGCCCTCCTCGCCGTTCTGCTCCCGGCCGCTGGCCACGCCCAGTCTCCGGACGAGCGGATCGGCAGCGCCATGACCCGGGCCCAGGAAACGGGCATTCCGGTCTGGCTGCTGGAGAGCAAGATCCAGGAAGGCCAGGCGAAGGGCGTCCCCATGGATCGGATCGCCGCAGCGGTGGAAGCCCGCCTGAGTGGGTTGTCCCGGGCGGCGGCGGCCATGCAGGGAGTGCCTGGTGGCGTGGATGCCGGCCAGCTGAGCGTGGGAGCCGACGCCCTGGGCGCCGGCGTGAATGAGGCGGTCCTCGCTGAGATCGCCGGTTCGGCCACAGGTGAGCATCGGGCCGTGGCCATCGCCGCCCTGACGCACCTGGTTCAGCAGGGGACGGTGCCCGGCGAGGCCCTCCTCCGGGTCCAGGATGCCCTGGCTCGCGGGCCTGCGGCCCTGGCGAATCTCCCCGGGGCAGGGAGTGGCCCCCCATTCGGCACCCCGGTTCCGGGTCGACAGGGACCGCCTGAAGGGGTGGGTGCCGGTGGGGCCCCGGACTGGGTCCCGGCCCCGGGTCAGGGTGGACCCCCGACCCCACCGGGCGGAGGAGGACCCCCCAGTGGACCGCCCGGAGGACCCCCTTCCGGGCCGCCAGGTGGGCCTCCCGGCGGCGGCGGGGGTAGCTGAACTCCCCCAGACAGAACACTGGAACCCAGTCGATCTAGCGCTCAACGCGTCCAACAACCCTGGATGAAGACCCATGAAACGTTCCATTCCCGCCATCTTCTGCGCCCTGGCCGTCCTGGCCTTTGCGTCGGCTTGTGACTCCAATCCCAGCGCCTCGGAGGATGCCGCATTCGTTCGCATTCTCCTCACCGATGCTCCTGTGGACTACCTCGAGGAGGCCTGGGTCCAGATCTCCCGGGTCTACCTGATTCCCGGAGAGGAAGACCCCGAGGAGGGCCCGCCCTTCGTGGACCTCTTCAACGACCCTGACAACCCCCTGGAATATGACCTCCTGACTCTCCAGGACGGGGTGACGGCCGATCTCACCGGGGATGTGGAGGTTCCTGCCGGGGAGTTCAACCAGCTCCGGATGGTGGTGAGCCACGCCGAGGTGACCCTCCGGGCTGGGTACGAGTTCAGCGACGGTGGCCAGACCCGGTCCCTCATCGTGCCCAGTGGTGCCCAGACCGGGATCAAGGTAAACCTCTTGGACCCCATCACCACCGAGGGTGGGACGATCAGCGTCATCCTGGTGGATTTCGACGTGAACCAGAACTTCGTGATCCAGGGCAACCCGGGAACCCCGGCCGGGATCCAGGGGATCCTCTTCACTCCCATGCTCCGGGAACTGACCCGGAACGTGGAACAGATCTGACGCAGAGATTCTGACGCAGAAAGAAGGGGGGCGGTCCCTGCACTGGCGCAGGGGTCTCCCCCCTTTTTCCTTCGCCCGACACCGTGGTTCCCGAGCCCCTGTACTTCTTCAACGGCCTTCTAGAAGGGGGGTGCCCCTGCCACGCCTGCACCCAATAACAGGAGCACGGCGGTCAGGGTCATCATGGCCAGCCAGCCCAGGACTGCGGTGAGGATGGCCTTTCCGGTGGAGACGTCCAGGGCCTCTCGCAGTGCCACGATCCCACACACCAGGATCCAGAGCCCCACCACCAGGCGCACCAGCCACCCAACGAAGGGGATCACCGCGAGGATGTAGAGGACCCCGGGCGCCTGAGCGAATCCCAGGGCCCGGAGGAGTTCCCCCCAGGTGGCGGTCCCACCCAGCAGCTTGTCCCCGATGAGATAGGTCACCCCGGCCCAGAGAAGCCACCCCAAGAGGGCGGCCACCACGCCGGAGAGCATTCCCACCGGTCCTCCGGCGGCGCCCCCGATGGCTGAACAGATGGCCACGATGGCCACCACCCCGGCCGCCTGTCCGGTGGCGGTGGTGTCATGCTCCACCTCTGTATAGATGGCCGGATCGACACGGGCCGCCCCTATCATGCGTTCAGTGAAAGTGTGGTTGCCGGGTAGGGACATGATCACCTCGGGTCGGGGTAGGGAGCTGGGATACGGAGGATTGGCCCGTTCAAATGTTCGGAGTTGAGGTTGAGGGGCAGGGTACGGAAAGGCAATGTGAAAGGTACGTAGATGTTGCCGTCCCGTGCCCTTCGCCCTTCGCCCTTCGCCCCAGGGAGGCATCATTTCCGTCGGCCTCCTCATGCCTCCCGGGTTGCCCACGCCCACCCTGGATCGCCGGCGCCGGTCTGATGAAGACAAGGTCCCGCTGAAAAAAGGATCGACGAATGACCTCACGGAA
>REED01000127.1 GCA_007695225.1 Gemmatimonadales bacterium | reverse complement strand
ATCCCTTCAACCCACCCCCCTCCGGGGGGCGATCCACAACTTCCGAGGATACCTCTCGATCTGCCGGGCGCCCGGGCTGTGGGGCTCCAGGATGGACTGCCACCCGCCGCAGCCCTGGAGGAGGAGGGCCGGGGCCAGGATGGAGGCCGGGACGAAGACCGGTCTCAGAGGGCGGAGGATCCGGATGAGGAAGGGTCTCAAGGGTCCGACCCTTGCTGGCGAACCCCGTGCTCCGCCGCCCAGTGGATGTACGCCAGGATCGCCTCCAGTTCTCCAGGGCCCAGGATCTCCTGGTAGGCCGGCATGTTTCCGATCCCCATCACAATCCGGACGGCGATCTCCTCCCGGGAGAGGCGGAGGGGAGAATCGGTGAGATCGGGGCCGTAGATTCCTCCCCGGCCCATGGCCACGTGGCAGTACTGGCATCCCCGTTCGTGGAAGAGGGCCGCCCCGAGCCGGGCATCTTCGGGTGCGTCGGAGAGGAGCGCCTCCGGAACGGGCTCCGTCTCGAAGTCGGGGATCCAGTGGGCCCGGAGTCCGAAGGCCGTGAGGGTGGCCCAGAGGAGGAAGGCGGTACCCACCGCGAAGACGGCCCATGGCCTCCGCGACGGCGCCCGCTCCCCGCCGCTGAAGAGGAGGGGGAGGAGGACGAGGAGCGGGAAGACGAGGACCGGGAGCCAGACCAGGACCAGCGCATCCAGCGCCGGGGGCTTGTACCAGATGAGGGCGTAGTACCAGAGGAAGTACCAGTCCGGGCGGGGGACCACCTCCACCATGGCAGGGTCGGGAACCAGCCCCGGGCCCTTCGGTCCGTACGCGAAGGCCAGTCCGAAGATCACGGCGTAGACCAGGCCGATGAAGGCGAACTCCCGCCATGCCTGGTAGGGCCAGAAGAGGCTCCCGCTCTCCGCCTTGTGCCGCTGGTACCAGGAGCGATAGGTGGCCCGGTCCACGGGTACGCCCGCCCGGGGGGGCTCCGAGATCCCGTTCCTCACCACCAGGTAGATGTGGACTCCCATGAGTCCCATGATGAGGAGGGGGAAGACGATGACGTGGAGGGCGAAGAAGCGGCTGAGGGTCGCGCCGCCCATGGTGTCCCCCGCCAGCACCAGGTCCATGAGATGGGGGCCCACGAGGGGGAAGCGCCCCAGCATGGTGGCCGCTACCTCCACCGTGGCCACCCCGTCGTGGTCCCAACGGAGCAACTGGCCGGTGAAGGCCATGGCCAGCGTGAGGAAGAGGAGTGCCACCCCGGTGATCCAGTTCAACTCCCTGGGGAACTTGTAGGACCCCGTGAGGAACACCCGGGCCATGTGCACGAAGACGAGGACCACCATGGCCGAAGCGCCGAAGTAGTGGAGGGCGCGGACGAAGCCGCCCCACAGGACCTCGGTGTTGATGAACTGGAGGCTCTCCCAGGCGTGGCCCGGCGATGGGATGTACTTCATGGCCAGGGCGCTCCCGGTCACCAACTGGGCCACGAAGACGAAGGCCAGGGCCTGCCCGAACACGTAGAACCAACCCTTCCGGGAGCGCCCCACCTCCCGGGGGATTCGATGCTCCACCAGGAAGCGGTGGAGGGGAGCGAGCCCCGCCCGGTCGTAGATCCATCCGCCGGTGCGGGTGAGAAGACCCAGGGCCCTTGGGAGCCTGGTCATCCCCGGGGATCCGGAATGCCCTCGGTCCGGATCTCCACCCGTCCGTCCCGGATCCGTATCGGGTAGCGGTCCAGGGGACGGGGCGGGGGACCCGCTGCCACGGAACCGTCGGCGTAAAACGCACCTCCGTGGCAGGGGCAGAGGAAGAGGCGGGCCCCTTCCTCCCAGCGGACGGCGCATCCCACGTGGGTGCAATACGTGGTGAACGCCGCGAACTCCTCCGAGCCGTCCCGTCGCACCCAGGCGGCGTTCCGGGCCGCGTATCCGGCCCAGGGGAGGGGCTCCGGATCCCGGTAGGTCACCCGGAGGGTCCGCCCCACCGGAAAGTCCTCGAGGGAGCCCACGTCACGCCACTCCGTGGGGTCGGTGCGCGTCAGGGGGGTGACGAAGAGGCCGAGCCAGGGAGCCAGGAGGGAGGCACCGGCCGCGGATCCGATCCCGAGGGTCAGGAAGGTCAGGAGTCTTCGGCGCTCCTCGCAGGGTCCGCACTCGCCCTTGTCCGGGTTGCCCGCCGCCGCCGGATCGCCTGCCGTCTCCGGGATGTCTGGGGGATTGGAGGGCGGAGCGCGTTCCCCGGAGGTGGGGATGGGCCCGGACTCGTCGGAGGTCGGCATGGAGGGCTACTCCTGCACAGAACGAATGATGGCCGGTGGAGGAAGGAAGGCGAGGGGACGGACCGAGCATCGGGGTCGCAGTCCGCCCCAGGCAACCCGATCCACCCAACCGAACCTTTCAACTATGGCCAAGTCCAGGTCGTTACTGCAAGCGGAGATGGAGTGCGGGGGGGCGGGCTCCGCAGTACTCCGGCCGGCCGAAGCGGCAGGTCGCATCGCCGGGGTGCTTCTCAGGGTTCGGCGACCCCGCAGCCAGCAGGCTCAGCGATCTCTCTCCTGATCAGGTCACTACTTCTCCGTTGAAGGCCGTGAGCCTGTCCAGCCGGATCTCGAGCCCTCCAGCCGTCTTCATGTACTCCACCCCGTCTCGGGCGTAGATGTCCTGGATGCGGTCCTGGATCTCCTGCTCCACGCCCTCTCCGTTGCGGATCAGGAAGTGGGCGATCGTTCCCCGGACGGAGGTCTCTTCGAGCTTGTCGTGCATCGAACAATCGATGGGTCGATACTCGCTCCTGGGCATGGCCTTCTCCTCTTGTCGAATGTCCGCGTCTGCTCGGGTTGGGGCGGCAGGGAGCCCCCTCGGTCGTTGGCTCCCCTCGCCATAACTCTCGCTATGCCTGCGGGTCGCCGCCTACGATGCGGCTCCCTGGCGCTCCCAACGGTGGCGCCCTGTACTTCTTCAACGACCTTCTAGTAACGTTGATGGCACTTCCAACCGGTAGGGGAGAAGAACCAATGGCGGAACGGACAGCTTGGAAACAGGGCCTCGTGGTGGGTATGATCGGGGCGGTGACGGTGGCGGTGTGGTTCTTCATCCTGGACCTGGTCCAGGGGAGGCCCTTCTTCACGCCTGCCGCGCTGGGGTCCACGGTCTTCCTTGGCGTGCGGGACCTGGATAGCGTCGAGGCCACAGTGGGCATCATCTTCGGCTATTCGGTGATCCACCTCACAGCCTTCATTCTCCTGGGCACGCTGGTGGTGGTCATCGCGCGGCGAGCCCGGAAGACCCCCCCGCTGATCCTGGGAGCCCTCCTCGTTTTCGTTACCTTTCAAGCGCTCTTCATGGGCGTGCTGGCCATTGCCGGAGAACATCTCCTGGGAGCGCTGGCCTGGTGGGGGGTGGCCGTCGGCAACCTCCTGGCGGCGGTGACCATGGGGTACTACGTCTGGGAGAAGGACCCGGCGCTGAAGGAGGCGCTGGCGCAGGAGCCCTTCGACCGGACCCACTGAGGCTCGAATCCCGGGAGGAAGACGGTCCTCCGTCTGGGCCGAAGTCGGTGGAAAGAAGCGGCTCGTCGGCACGTCCGCATTGAGCAACCTACATCCATGGCCCCGGATCGAGCCCTTCCAGGGCCGGGGTGATCACAGATCTCTCCAACAACCAAGGAGTACGTCCGTTGAAGAAGCCCATTCGAGTCGCAGTCACCGGAGCAGCCGGCCAGATCGGCTATGCGCTGCTTCCCAGAATCGCCTCCGGTGAGATGCTCGGGAAAGACCAGGAGGTCATCCTCCAGCTCGTCGAGATCCCTCCGGTCATGGATGCGCTCCGGGGCGTGGCCATGGAACTGGACGACTGCGCATTCCCCCTCCTTCGCGAGATGATCCTGAGTGAGGATCCCCGCCATGGATTCGAGGGGGCGGACCTGGTCCTCCTGGTCGGGGCGAAGCCCCGGGGCAAGGGGCAGCAGCGCGGGGACCTCATCCGGGACAACGGTCCCATCTTCGTGGGGCAGGGCCGAGCCATCGCCGAGGTGGCGGACGCCGGGGTGCGGGTGGCCGTGGTAGGCAATCCCGCCAACACGAATGCCCTCATCGCCATGGCCAATGCCGGTGGGCTTCCCCGGGAGCGGTTCACCGCCATGACCCGTCTCGACCAGAACCGGGCCGCCGCGCAGCTTGCGGGGCGGGCTGGGGTGGAAGTCTCGGCGGTGACCAACGTGGCCATCTGGGGCAACCACAGCGCGACCCAGTACCCTGACTTCGAGAACGCGCGGATCGGGGGCCGGCCGGCGACGGAGGTGATCGGTGACCGGGAGTGGCTCGAGGGCGACTTTCTCGGGACGGTCCAGAAGCGTGGAGCGGCCATCATCGAGGCGCGAGGCCAGTCCTCGGCCATGTCGGCGGCCAGCGCCCTGGTGGACCACGTACGGGACTGGATGGCGGGCACCCCCACCCCCGAGGGCGATTGGGTCTCCATGGCCGTGCCCTCCGACGGCTCCTACGGCATCGAGGAGGGTCTCATCTCCAGTTTCCCGGTCCGCACCGACGGGCAGGGAGGATATGAGATCGTCCAGGGCCTGGATCTCTCCACCTTCGCCCGGGAGCGGGTCGACGCCTCCGTCCAGGAGCTGGAGGAGGAGCGGAGCGTCGTGGAGGACCTCCTGGGAAGCGGCTCCGCGACGTGAGAGGGTCGTTGAAGACGTAGAGGGGAAAAGAAAGGGGGTAGGGAGTCAACCAGGGGGGGAGCTGCTGGGCTGCAGCTCCCCCCTTTCCCGTGCGGCCCCCAGTGAGCCCCTCCCCGAGGGAGTCCGGACCTCTCTCGGGTCAAAACCTCCGGGTCAGAACCTCCACTCCCGGAGGAGGAACATCCCCAGCACGCTGGCCCGATCGGGCTCCATGGGAGCCAGGGAGGGAAGGGAAGGTAGGAAGCGGGGACGCCAGGTGGCGCGCCAGAGATAGCCGGTGTCGGTCTGGTACTCCATGCGGGCTCCCGGATGGACGAAGGTGGGCCGGGCCTGCCCCGAGACGAAGAGCCTGGAGGTGAGGTAGCGACCGGCCTCGATCTCCGTGCCCCGGAGGACGTCCAGGGCCCGGCCAGTGAAGATCTCCGCAGGGGTGTCGGTGGGCTGGATGTGGAGGACGTCGAGCCCCAGGGCGCGAGCAGTCTCGGCCTCCACCTCCTTCAACAGGGCTTCCACCCCCACGGTGGCGAACTGCTGGGTGGCTCGAGCGGCCACACTCCCCACCAGCGGGCCCCCTGAACTCCCCTGGCCGGAGAGGGAGGAGCCAGGCTGCTGAAGGAGGGAGCCGGCCTCTCGGCCGAAGACCATCAAGCTGAGAAGGTCCGTCTGCGATAGGGGAGGCTGGGCGGTGCTCTCGAACTCCGTCCGCAGGTCCAACAAGGTGCCATCGAGGATGATCCGGATGTCGAAGGCCTCACGCCCCGGCAGCTGGACCTCCTGTTCCGCAGTAAGGCGGATGAGGGGATCCAGTTCGAGCCCGGGGGTGAAGGTGACCGCCCCACGGCTGATGCTGAAGCGCCGGCCCATGAACTCGTACTCGCCCCGGTCGGTGTTGATGGTGCCCTCGAGGGTCATGTCCCTGGCCGCGATGCCATCCATCCGGACGCTCAGGGGGCCGACGCCAGGGAGCGTGTGGAGTTCCACATTTGCCTCCTGGGAGCGGACCCAGAAGTCCCGGTCGATCTGAAGGTCGAGCCGGACCCGGAGTTCCTCCACCAGGGGCGAGGGAGGGATGAGGGCGTCCCGGGCCTGCACCAGGATCTGGTCCACCCGCTCGAAGGTGGCGGGGTCCTGGAGGTCGAGGGGGCCGGGTTCGGCCATCTCCCGGGTTTCGGGGATCCGGACGACCCCGCTCCGAGTGCGGACCCGACCCTCCACCAGGACCCCGTCGAAGGGCCCGGTCACCGACAGGTCCGCATCCACCCGCACATTGGCGTCGGCAGTGTAGATGACGCGAGCGTCCCGGGCCTCCACAACCAGGTCGAAGGCCGGCTCGGCAGGACTGCTGACATCCAGTCCACCCCTCACCCGGATGGGTCCCCGGCTATGGGCCACCAGCGAGTCCACGGTCACCACCCGGTCCTCGAGACGGAGACTCCCTGCGATGTCCCGCACCCGCAATCCCAGGGGAACGATGGTGACTCCCGGGGCCACCAACTCCACACTCCCCGCGGTCTCCGGCGCTTCGAAGGTGCCCCCCACGGTGAAATGGCCGGTGACCCTTCCCTGCAGATCCTCGAGTTCCTCCGAAAGGGCAGCGAAGCCGTCCAGGGGGAGGTCGTGGAGACGGGCCTCGATCCGGATCGGGTCGGGAAGGAGTCGGGGATCGGTGGCGTCCACCAGGCTGAGGTCCAACGGAAGGATCGCCTCCAGGGTGAGCAGCGGATCCCCCTCCGCCTCCATGGAGAGATCCGCCGTGAACTCCTGGTCCAGGTAGGTGAAGCGGGCGGTGGCGTCGGGGATGCTGTTCCCATCCAGCTCGACTTCCGTCCACGCCGCCCTCCCCTCGAAGTGGGGGCGACCTGCCGTGCCCCTCATGGGGGCCTCGAAGGAAAGGCGACCCTGGAGCCCCTCCCGTTCCTGAAGGAGGGTCAGGAGGGGGGCGATCTCCATCTCCTGGATCCGGATGTCCAGGGCTCCCGCCTCGTCCAGGGGAAGCCCGCCGTCCACCTGGAGGATGGCCTCCCCCTCGCTCTCAAGGGTGAAGTCCTCCACTCGGATGCCCTCACCGCTCCAATGCAGGTGCGCCGGGTGCGGTAGCTGCCAGGAGGCCTCCTCGAAGTCCAGGGTGAGATGCTCCAGCTCCACCTGGTAGCGTTCCCCGGCCACAAGGAAGGCCGCCTCCGCCTGGATCCGGGTGTCCTCATCCTGTTCCACGGAAAGGGATCCGCTCCCCGCATGGACGGGATCGGCGCCGGGGGGATCGCTCCCCTGGTAGTCGGCGCTCAGGGAGAGACCGTCGTATCGGAAGCCGGCCAGGAGGAGGGTGGCGGCTTCCGCCTCCACCGATGCGGTGGTCTCGTCCTGGCCCACCCCCTCGACGGTGTAGCGCAGGGAGGCCCTTCCCACATGGTGCCCCCAGGCGAGGAGTTCCTCGACCTCGACCTCTCCCTCCAGGTCGAAGGCCTCCACATTCCCCTCCACCCTTCCGGACGCCTCCATGCGTCCCCCCAGGACATCGGTTCTGATGCCCACGATCCCCAGGGTGTCGGTGGGCTCCGGCACGGTGGGCTCCCGGCCGGTGGCCAGGAACTCCACCTCCGCCTCTCGGATGGCTTCCAGGAGTTCCGCCTCCCGTTCGTTCAGGGATTCCCGGAGGACGGCGGGCCGAGGCTCCACGGTGCCGGGATCCCCGGAGAGGAAGGGAGAGAGGAGGTGGAGGGAGTCCAGGGCCACCTGGTAGTGGAGTTCCCCGGATCGGGCGCCGGAGAGGCCGAAGCTCCCATCGACCCGGAGCCGGGAACTCCCGCTTCGCCAGTGGAGGGAATCGATGGTGGCCAGGGCGTCATCCACCCGGGCGCTGGCGTGGAGGAGGCGGGGGTCGGCCGGCTCGTCATCCACCAGGTCCACGGAGAGGGTCGCCTGCAGGGCGGTGGGGTCGGTCCCTCGACCGTCCACCCCCACCGTTCCGCCGATGGAGGTGGCCTCCGGCATCCGCCGGGAAAGGGCGGCCAGGTTGAGATCGGCGAGGAGGAGTCGAAGCTCGTAGCCGGGCGCTTCGCCGGCGAGGTCCAGGACGCCCCGGGCCTGGAGGGCGGCCTCTTCCGGAAGCTCCAGATCAGCCTGCACCTGGAGATCGGCCAGGGTGCCTGTCGCCTGGAGATCTCCGGCCATCGTTCCTTCGAGTTGGGCTTCCGGCGCAAACCGGCCCAGGGTCACCAGGGAGAGTTCATGGATCTCCAGGTCAACGGAGATCCGCCCCTCCCCGGCCGTGGCCACTTCCCCCTCTCCCTGAACCCACGAACGTTCATCGCCCTCCTCGTGCACCAGCTCCGTCTCGAATGCGAGGCCTGAGCCGGGAGACCCGTCAAGGACGGTGGTGCCCTCCAGGGTACCGGCCACTGGAAGGTCGGCGACGACCCCACGGAGCAACGCCACTTCCAGCGGAGCCAGCGCCACCTCGAAGCTGTGGAAGGTGACCTCCTCCCCTGCGCTGATCCCACCGAGGACGGTGAAACGGCTGACCCCGCTCCCCGGGGGAGGGATGGCCGGATCAAGGGTGGCCGGATCAGGGGCGGCCGGATCAAGGGTGGCCGGATCAGGGACGGCCGGATCAGGGACGGCCGGATCATGGACGGAGAGGTCGCCCTCCACCTGGAGCAGGCGGGCCGGCACCCCGTCCAGGTGCACGGCGCCGGAGAGGGTGTTTCCTGAGGGCAGCGTCTCCATCCACTCCCGGGCCAGATCCAGCTGGATCTCGTCCAGTTGGATCCTGAGGTCGGAGAGGCGGAGCTCATCCCGGAGGTCCAGCCCTCCCAGGGCACCAGCCCGGCTCACCCCGGCCACGGGGTCCCGGTGGAGGAGGGAGCCCTCGAGGTGGAACGGGCCCATCACCGGACCATCCAGGGTGGCCAGCACTTCGATGACCCCGTGGAGACGAGCCTCCGGGAGGAAGGCACGGACGACACCGGTGTGAAGGGGGTCGAGCCCCACCCTGAGCCCTTGCATCCCCATCTCTTCCGGATCCATGGACAGATGGATCCGTCCTTCCGCGAAGGCCCGGCTTGTCCGTCCCTCCTCATCCTCGAACTCCAGCCAGACCTCCTCCAGCTCCAGGGGGGTCGCGGTCAGCGGGGCGTCCGCCTCCCCTCGCCCCCTGGCCTCTCCCCCTCCCCTCGTCTCCACCCTTCCGCTCAACTCCCCATGGATGGGCATTTCCAGTTCCGGCAGCGCTTCAGCCAGGAGCCGGGTGGAGACCCCTTCGAAGCCGAGGGAGGTCCGATCCACCTGGAGGGTCTCTCCGAAGGCGACTTCCAGGTCGCCTTCGAGCCGACCCCCTTCCAGCTCGAAGGCGAGTTCCTCTACCCGGAGGTGGGTCAGGGCCTCAGCCTGGGTGACGGCCACCCGGGCCTGCCCTTCCATCTCCCGGGGGATGGGCGGATGGAGGAAGCGGAGATCGGCGAGTTCGAGGGGATCCGCCTCGACTTCGAAACGGCCCTGTCCGTAGTCGAATGCGAAGAGGCCCTCCACCCGGATACGGGAGTTGGGGAGCTCCACCCTCAACTCTTCGAAAAGGAAAGCCTCCTCCCCCACCCGGATCCGCCCGGAGAGATCACGGATCTCGGCCGCCGGTGGATGGAAGGGGAGGGCGGTGACGCTGAGCTCCGCCACCTCCACAGCCGTATCCGCAGTATCGGGATGGGCCACCAGGATCCTGGGGAGGTGGGCGTTCAGCTCCCGGAACTCCATGACGCTCTGGTAGCCTCCGGGCACCTCCACCACCCGTTCCCGGGTCTCAGCGGCCAGCGCCTGGCGGATCACCTCTTCCCGTTCCGCCTGGGACAGCGCCTCATCCGGGGCCCATGGCATCCGGAGGACGATGTCGGTGTCGGAGATCCGGAGATCCCGGAGCTCCACCCAGTCGCCCCACCCCGGTTCCGGATCCAGATCCGGATCCGGGTCCGGGTCCGGATCCGGCAGGAAGATGCGGGCGAAGTTCCACCCTTCTTCCGGTGGATCGTCCAGGACGATGCGGGCATTCTCGAGATGCAGCCCGGTGAGGATGACCCGTTGGCGGAGGAGCCCGGTGATGGAGTATCGGATCCACACCTCCTCGGCCTCCAGGAAGGGGCGGCCCTGCTCATCCTCCAGCGAGACGTCCCGGAGGCCGACTCCCCGGAGGAGATTGCCCGAAAGCCGGCCGACCTCGATCCGCCCCTCCACCACCTCGTCCAGTTGATCCAGGACGATTCCCCGGATCTGCTCTCGCCCCCAGGGGGTGTTGGTGAGGACGGCTACCCCGATGACCGCCACGAGGACGAGCCCCGCCAGGGTGAGGAGGAGGACCTTTCCCACCTTCTGGCCCACCTTCTGGCCCACCTTCTGGAGAGTGGACCTCCCCTCCGCTCCCTCGGAGCGCTGGGCTCCCCCTTCCGCCGGGGCCATCAGAAGGCCTCACCGATGGAGAAATGGAGGGTGAGCCGGCCCAGGATCCGGCCCAGGGTCCCTTCGTCCTCGAGGGGATCCCAGGGCCGTTGCTCCTGGAGCTGCACCAACTCCCGCCGTCCCGTCTCGCTGGGTGTTTCACCCTCGGTCACCACCGGGAGGAAGGCCACCGCCCTGGGCTGGAAGCCGAGGTCGAGGCGGATGGGACCGGCAGGGGACGGGAAGCGGGCGCCCACCCCGGGGGTCAAGGCCCCGGTTGCCTCCTGGATGAAGGCGCCCAGTCTCCCTCCCACCAGCGCGCCGTCCACGAAGAAGGCGAAGGGGGATCCGGTATTCCACGTTCGCCTCCAGGAGGCTGGTCCCACCGATGGGTCGGGGAGAGAAGGCGTCGCTGGGAGCAAGGGACGGATCACAACTCCGGTCGGCGATCTCCCCGGGAGTGCATCGGTCCTCGTCCAGGAGTTCCTGGCGGGGGATCGTGAGGATCCGGGGTCCGAGCTGGTTCTCGGTGAAGCCCCGGACCGAGCGAGCCCCCCCGGCGAAGAAGCGCTTCCGGGGATGGAGGAGTCCGTCTTCCGATCCGGCGATCCCCAGCGCCTCGGAGGCGCCTCCCAGGGAGCGGACCCATCCCGCCCGGAGCCGCCCGGCCAGGACGTGGGGGGGAGGACCGGCCAAGGGCTGATACCAGCTCGCTTCGCCGGAGACGCGGTTGTGGCGGAAGTCGGAGAAGGTGGCCCCTGAGGCGTGCTCCAGATCGAGACGCACCCGGTATCCGGTGGTGGGTCCCAGGGGGTGGTCGCTCCGATCGGTCTGATAGCTGAGAGCGAGGGGCGAGAGGGTGTTCCGCCCACGGAGGGACTCGATGGCGGAGAGCTCGCAGATCCCGTGGTTGACGCAGAAGAACACGTCTCCCGCCTCCACCGAAGTGATCTCGAACCGGTAGCTGAGACTCAGGGGACTCCGAAAGGCCAATCGTCGGATCAGGGAGATCTCCGCTCCATAGCCCTCATCCACGGAGATCCCGGGAATGATGCGGCGATTGGAGAAGAGTCCGAGTGCCAGGACATTCGCCGCCGCCCGGAAGGCCGGCTGCTGGAAGTCTGCGCTGAGCTGCCAGGTCGGCCGCCGGAAGGGAGCCTCATCCACCCCGCCCAGCTCTCCTGGGAGGATGTCGTGGAAGGGACCGAAGTCGGTGAGCTGCGGAGCGAGGAGATTCCCGACGCCTGCCCTCAGGTCGAGGCGCCGCCCGCCACCCATCCAGTTGTAGTGGCTGAAGCGCCCCTCCAACTGACCGAATTCGAGGGTACTGAATCCCCCTCCGATCCGCCCCAGCCGAGGGGGGGCCTCCCGGAGCCGTACCTCCACCACCTTGGCGCTGTCCGGCTGGTCTGGGACGGTGACATTGGCCTCGTGGAAGAGATTGGATTGATGGAGGGCATTCCGGCTCCTCCGGAGAAGGGGGGCGGTGATGACATCTCCCTCCTCGAGGTGGAGGGCCAGTAGGATCGTCTCGTCCTCCACCTCCTCGTTCCCCACGAGTTCGAAACCTTCCACCGTTGCCCGGGCACCGGTCTCGATCTCCACCCGGACGCGGGCTTCCCTGCGCTCCGCAAAGACCTCGATGGTGTCCTGGATCCGGGCATCGAGGTATCCCTTTGCCTCCAGCTCCTCCCGGAGGTCCTCCAGGCCCTGGGCGAGGGCGTCGAGGCTCAGGGGCCGCCCTTCCACCGGTAGCCCCGTGGCCTCGATCTCTCGCCGGCTCAGCACCTCTCGTGTCTGTCGTATCTCCAGTTCCCGGAGGAGGGTGGGCGGGCCCTCCTCGAGGTGGAACCGGACCTCCACCCCGTCGGGGTGGTCCTGGACTTCGGAGAATACGGCCGCCTCCCGGAATCCTTCGCGGAAGTAGGTGACCCGGAGGCGTAGTTCGTCCCGGGGGAGTTCGTCCGGGTCGAGGCGGTGCCTTTCCGTGAAGACGGCTCCGTCGGAGAAGAGACAGAAGGGACGGAGGAGGAGCGCTCGGCACCGGGTCGGCTGGGTGGCGACCCACATCTCGAGAGTGGACGGGGAGAGCTCCTGAGCCCCCTCGAAGGAAACCTCCTGAACCAGCGGGGGCGGACCGCCCGGAATGGTCGTCTGGGCCTGGAGGTTCCCGGCGGGGAGGACGGCCCAGACCAGGGTCAGCAGGAGCACGGGGAGACGGATTCCCGGCCGCGGACGGATCGGGGGGGGCGGGGAGCCAGGGTGCCTCATGGGGAAGCTCCCCGAAAACCCCCGACGGCCTTCCGCCGGAGGAGCGTCCTCCGGCGCGCCCGATCCAGCTCCGGGAAGGCGAGTTGTGTATCTGTCCAACCGTCCTCCTACACCGCAGTTCCAACCTCCGGCATCGGTCAGGGGATACCTGGCGTGCCCGCGCCCGCCGCCCTTGGAGCCGTCGTCTTTCAATTTAGGAAGCAGGAATCGTACCGACCCTCGCCACCGTGATGGAACGACCCCGGTTTCGGCAAATCGTTCACTTCCGCCCGACCTGAAATGGATTGGGGGCGGAAGCGGGAGGGGGTGCAGTCATGGCTCGCGGAGTCCTCCCTGAGGCTTCCAACCCAGCCTCCAGGGCCTTCCGGGCCAGGACGGCCCCACCGATCACACCGGCCTCCGCTCCCAGCTCGGCGGCGGCCATCTCCAACTCCGCGGTGGATCCGGGGAGGGCGAAGGCATGGACATGCTTCCGGGCTATTTCCAGGAGTTTGGGAATCCCCTCCATGACCCCGCCGCCCAGCACGAGCCGTTGTGGGTTGAAGCTGTTGACGATCCCCACCAGGCCGGCGCCCAGGTAGTGGCCGGTCTCCTCGACGATCCGCTTTGCGAGCCCGTCCCCGGTTTCATAGGCCCGGGCCACCGTCTCCGCCTCGATGGCATCGAGGCCGCCGGCCATCTCCACGAGGCGGGCTCCGCCTCCGGGGTCCCGCTTCACAGCCTCCCGGGTCCGGCGGGCGATGGCCCAGCCTCCGACGTAGGCCTCAAGGCACCCCAGGTTTCCGCAGTGGCATTCCCTCCCATCCACCATGATGGTGGTGTGCCCCACCTCGGCGGCGTAGCCCAGGTGACCCCTCAGGGGTCTTCCGCCGGTGACGATCCCGCCTCCAACACCAGTCCCGATGAAAACCACCGCCAGGTCATCGATACCCCGGCCGGCGGTCTGACTCCACTCGCCCAGGGCGACGGCCTCCACATCATTCGCCACCGTCACCGGGAACTCCAGCCGCTCCTGGAGCCGGTCTTTGATGGGGACATCGGCCCAGCGGGGAAGGTTGGGCGAGTGGCGGACAACTCCGGAATCCGCCGAGACCAATCCGCAGATCCCCACCCCGATTCCCCTCGGGGGGGTGTCCAACTCCTCCTGGAGAGCCTGGATATGGCCCACCAGGTCGTCGATGATGGCCTCCGGCTCCCGGTGCCCTCCTGTCGGGTGGCGATGCAGGACGGTTATCCGACCCGATGGGTCCACGGCTCCCAGGGCGATCTTGGAGCCTCCGATGTCGACTCCGAGGACCAGATCATCGCTTCCTTCCATCTCCCTGGTCATCACCGCTCCATGGGGATCAGGAACAACGCGGTGGAATACCGCTGCCGATGGGATATTCGTGGAGCCTTCATGGTTCATCTCCAAGCTGTGGTTAGTGTGACCGAATATATGCTGCCTCCCATGGCTTTCCCCTCCCTCCCCTTCCTCAGCCGAGGCTCCAGAGGACCCAGAGGGCCCCCGCCGAGAGGACGAGGGCGGCACCGTAGGTCACCAGGGCAATCAACCGGCTCAGGTGGTAGAGCTGGAGCCCGTCGTAGAGGGTGTAGCGGAAGCGGTGGGCCCAGTGGAAAAACAGGAGGGGGAGGAGGATCGCCAGCGCCAAACGCATCAGGGCATGCTCCGCCAGGCGCCCCATCCCCTCATGGTCCAGGGGCCCCAGGAGTCCCAAGGGTGCTGCGAGCCAGAGGATGGCGGCCAGGGCGGGGAGCACCAGGGCGGCAGCCATCCCTCCTCCGCTGAAGAGGGCCCAGACCAGCGGTTCCCGGGGGGGCTTCAGGGCCATGGCGTCTTCCTCAGCCGCCGAGTGTGGACCACAGGACGGCCAGGAGGACGGCCGAGAGAGCGATCCAGGCGAGGTAGTGGGCCAGGAGGACGACCCGGGGCGGGACCCGGCGCCCCCGGATGTGGGGGACGATGGCCCGGGGGGCCAGGTTCAGCCAGGTCACCGAGTGATAGAGGAGACCCGCCAGGACGAGGAGGTGGAAGACCACCACCCCGGGTCGGCCGAGCCACTCCTGGAAGGCGACATGGCTCTCCGGCCCCCGGCTGAGCGCCAGGAGGTGGACCAGGAGGAGGACGCCGGAATAGAGGACGAAGACGCTGGTGAGCTCCCGGAGGATGAAGGCGGTGTAGCGCCGGTTCCGGGTCCACCAGGTGATGGGGATGGGTTCCCGGTGCCACTTCGGGTGGTAGCGGGTGTGATGCGGATTCTCCGGGGCGGTGGGCTCCCCCCGGTCGCCCATGGCGTGAACCTCCTCCGGGATCATCCCTTCCGGGGTGCCGGCTTCAGCTTGGAGGGGCGTCTCCTTTTTCCGGCCATTCACCTCTTCGGTTCGGCTCGTCATCCACGCCTCCCGGGGGTCAGCAGGGACCGGAACCAGTCCATGGTCGCAGCGACC
Organism: Gemmatimonadales bacterium; assembly: GCA_007695225.1. Lineage (GTDB taxonomy): Bacteria > Gemmatimonadota > Gemmatimonadetes > Longimicrobiales > Gaopeijiaceae > T3Sed10-66. The sequence goes on along the minus strand of REED01000127.1, from coordinate 16,828 downwards.
TTGTAACGCTGGATGGCACCGGCCGGATCCACGTCCTTCGGACACACCACCGAGCATTCCCCGACGAGGGTGCAGTCCCACACCCCTTCCTTCCGGGAGAGGATCTCCATCCGCTCCTCTGCGCCATCGTCCCTGGAATCCAGGTTGTACCGCTGCGCGAGGGCGATGGCGGCGGGACCGATGAAGCCCGGCTCCAACTCGTAGATGGGACAGGCGGCGTAGCAGAGCATGCAGTTGATGCACATGCTGTACTGGCGGTATTCCTCCACCTGCCCGGGGGTCTGCAGGGTCGCCCCCGCTTCCCGGGACTCCTCTTCCTCCCGGAGGATCCAGGGCTTCACCCGGGTGAGCTTCTCCATGAAGTCCCCCAGGTCTCCCACCAGGTCCCGGATCACCGGAAATCCGCGAAGGGGATCGACCCGGATGGGGCCCGGGAGGAGTTCCTCGATGTAGGTGGCGCAAGTGAGAACAGGCTCCCCATTTACCGACATGCCACAGCTTCCGCAGACCCCCATCCGGCAGGACCACCGGTAGGAGAGGCTACCGTCCAGCTGGTCCTTCACATGGTTCAGGGCGTCCAGGACCATCCAGTCCTTCTGATACGGGACCTCGAAGGTCTCGTACACGGGTTCCTCTTCCTTCTCCGGACGGTATCGGAAGACCTTCAGCGTGACGGTGTCCACGGCCTCCTCCATCGGATCAGTCGCCATAGTGCCGCTCCTCCGGCGACCAGCGGGTGATGGTCACCGGCTCGAACTCCACCCGGGACGCGCCGTCCTCTTCCCGGTAGCAGAGGCTGTGGGCGAGGAAGTCCTGGTCGTCCCGCTCGGAATGATCGGTCCGCTGGTGCGCGCCCCGGGACTCGGTGCGCTCCAGCGCGGATCGGAGGATCGTCTCACCCACATCCAGCAGGTTCTCCAGTTCGAGATAGTGGGTCAGTTCGGTGTTGAAGGTCAGGCTCCGGTCATCCAGGGCGACCTCGGCGTACCTCCCGCGCAACTCCGCGACCTGGGAGAGGCCGGTCTGGAGCCCCTCCCCGTCCCGGAAGATCCCGGCCCGTTCCTCCATGGTCTGGAGGAGGTCCTTCCGGACGGAGGCCAGGCGCTCTCCTCCCTTCGTGGACCGGCCCAGCACGCCCCGGTGGAGGCGCTCCTCCTCCTCCAGGGCCTGCGCCAGCACCGAGCGGGGAGGGTCGGAGGAGCCCTGGGCGAACTCCGCCGCCGCCCGGCCCGCCCGGGCTCCGAAGACCAGGAGCGCGGTGAGGGAGTTGGAGCCGAGTCGATTGGCGCCATTGATGTTGATGCAGGCGGTCTCGCCTGCGGCGTAGAGGCCCGCAAGGGGAGTGGCGCCGTCCATGTCGACGTGGATGCCCCCCATCATGTAGTGGACCACCGGCCGGACCGGGATCAGCTCCTCCACCGGATCGATCTTCTCGTACTTCCGACAGAGTTCCCGGACGAAGGGAAGCTTCTGGTCGATGACCTCTTCGCCTAGATGGCGCAGGTCCAGGTGCACGACCTCCCCGTAGGGACCTTCGATGGTCCTCCCCTTCTCCCGTTCTCCTTCGAAGGCCTGGGAGAGCCGGTCCCGGGGGCCGAGCTCCATGGAACGCTTCACCGGCTCGTCCCTGGGTTCCCCCAGGTCGTAGTCCTGGAGGTAGCGGTACCCGTCCTCGTTCACGAGCCAGCCCCCTTCCGCCCGGGCCGCTTCGGTGATGAGGATCCCGGTGAAGGGGAGCCCGGTGGGGTGGTACTGGACGAACTCCATGTCCTTGAGCGGGACTCCGGCGCGGTAGGCCAGCCCCATCCCGTCCCCCGTCTTGATGCCGGCATTCGTGGAGAAGGGGAATACGGCGCCTGCACCCCCGGTGCAAAGGATCACGGCCCGGGCCAGGACGGCATGAACCTTACCCGTGGCCACCTCGATGGCCACCACCCCGTGGCAGCGGCCACCCTCCACCAGGAGCCGGGTGGCGAACCACTCGTCATGCCGCTGGATGGGCGGGTAGGAAAGGGTGGTCTGGAAGAGGGTGTGGAGGAGGTGGAAGCCTGTCTTGTCCGCAGCGAACCAGGTCCGATCGTTCTTCATTCCCCCGAAGGAGCGGGTGGCGATGGTGCCGTCGGGGTTTCGGCTCCAGGGGCACCCCCATCGCTCCATGCGGAGCATCTCACGGGGGGCCTCTTCCACGAAGAACTCCACAGCGTCCTGATCGCAGAGCCAGTCTCCGCCGCTGATGGTGTCGTAGGCGTGGTCATCCAGACTGTCGTCGTCGCCGATGACGGCGGCGGCTCCCCCCTCCGCCGAGACGGTGTGGCTCCGCATGGGATAGACCTTCGAGAGCACCCCGATCCGTAGGCCCGGATTTTGCTCCGCCACTGCGATGGCCGCCCGGAGCCCCGCTCCCCCACCCCCCACCAGCAGCACATCGTGGCTTACCACATCCATTTGCGCATCCCCCCCGCTGGGTTCACCCAGGTGAACTCGGCTTCGCTTTCCAGGACGTCCAGGGAGACGACACCGTCGCTCCCCCCGCCGGTTCCTGCCCGCTCCTTGCGCGCCCCCGGTGCGACTCATCAGGTAGCAGGGACCATGCCATTAGCAGAGGACGAGTAGCATGCCGTCACCGGGGACGCAGTCGAAGGAGGAGGTCCAGGAATACTATCGGACGGTGGGGCGTTTCCTCGAACTGGAGATCGCGGGTCGCAGGGACTCGGGGTACTGGCAGCGGAGGGCGAGGGAGCAGCCGCGTCCCCACGTCCTGGAGCTGGGAGCGGGTACGGGACGGGTCACCCGCCTATTGGCTCCCCTGGTGGAGAGCCTGGTGGCCGTGGACCTGTCTCCGGAGATGCTGGGCCGGGCCCGTCGGAACCTGGATCCACTTCCCTCCAATGTCCATCTGGTTCTGGCGGACATGCGGGAGCTCCGTTTTACCTGCACCTTCGACCTGATCCTGGCGGCGAACGACCCTTTCGCCCACCTCTCCACAGGAGGAGAGCGAGACCAGGTGCTCCGCCATGTGGCCCGTCACCTTCGACCGGGAGGGCTCTTCGTCCTCGATGCGGTCTGGCTGACCCCCTCGGCCCGAGAGAAGGCTCGATCTCCCGGAGGATGGCGGCGGAGCCGTTCCCTGGGAGAGCCCGAGGACAAGCTCTCCGTGGCCGAACACTGGACCATGGAAAGGGAGGGACTGCAGGCCCGGGTGGAGTACGAGTACCGGGAGGGGGACCGGGTGGTGGGGCGGGCCGCCTTTCGCCCCCGCCTCTGGACACCGGAGGAGGTGGCCGGGCGTTTCCTTGCCGCGGGGCTCCGGGTGCGCCGGATCCTCGGCGGCTACGACGAGCGGCCCTGGGATCCCTCCAGTGCCTCCGGGCTCATCGTCGAGGGAGAGCTCGACCCCGAGGTCGCCCCCGAGGCCGCCCCCCCATTCCACCAATCCAGGAGCTGAACGCTCCCTCTCGGCACCCCTGACCTCACCACAGGGGCGATCCCCCCTCAGCCCAGGAGGTCGCTGGCGTCCTGCCCGCGCCAGAGGTGTCCCGCCTGCGCCCCCTCGAACTCATCTTCAGGTGCGTCCTCGGGAAGCGGGACCCGCCGTCCGCTGATGGAGGTGCAGGAGAGGCGGACGAGGTGCTCCTTCGGACCTCCGGGATAGGGTTCGATGAGCTTCCCGCTCAGCCGCTCCCGTCCGCCGTCGTCCATTACCTCATCCAGTCGACCCCGGACGATGACACTCCACCCGAAGCGCCTCCGGGTGTCCACATCGTCGATCTCGAAGCAGGCGGGGCGGCCCTCCGCCGCGGCAGAACGCTTCGTTCCCCGGTCGGTCCGGAAGACGATGCTCCCGTCGTCCACGGCGTAGTTCACGGGGAAGATGATGGGGCCATGGTCGTCCACCAGCGCCACGCGACCGAAATGGCGGCGCGCCAGGAGCTTCCGACAGGTTTCCTCGTCGATCTCCTGGATCCTTCCCCCTTCGCTCACGCCGGCTCCTCCGGATCCGGAGCGACTGCGCCTGGACTGGCGTCACCTGGATTGGCGTCACCTCTCCCCCTACCGAAGCTCCTGAAGGCCTCCAGGAGCTCCATGGGGAAGGGGATGAAGGCGAAGGTGGCGTTCTGCTCCTCGCTCACGTCGGTCATGGTCTGGAGGTAGCGGAGCTGGAGGGCGATGGGGTGATCCCGCATCATCTGGGCAGCCTCCACCAGTCGTGCGGCGGCCTGGAACTCCCCTTCGGCGTGGATGACCTTCGCCCGCCGGTCCCGTTCGGTCTCGGCCTGGCGGGCCATGACCCGCTTCATGTCCTCAGGGAGGACCACGTCACGGACTTCCACCGAGACCACCTTGATTCCCCAGGGGTCCGTCTGCCGGTCGATGATGTCCTGGATCTTCTTGTTCACCGTCTCCCGCTCCGCCAGGAGCTCGTCCAGCTCCACCTGACCCACAATGCTCCGGAGGGTGGCCTGGGCGAGCCAGGTGGTGGCCTCCATGTAGCGCTCCACCTGGATGATGGCCTTCTCGGCATCCACCACCCTGAAGAAGACGATGGCGTCCACATGGACGGTGACGTTGTCCCGGGTGATGACCTCCTGCCGCTCCACATTGATGGTGAGCACCCGGAGGTCCACCCGCTCGATCCGGTCGATGAAGGGGATCAGGATGATGAAGCCCGGCCCCTTGACCGACAGGAATTTTCCGAGGCGGAAGACCACGGCCCGCTCGTACTCCCGGAGGATCTTGACCATCTGCGGGAGGAGGATGGCCAGGAGCACCGCCGCGGTGATGATCCAGACGAAGGGCTCGAAGAGCGTGAGGTCCTCGGGCATGATGTCTCCCTGGGCTATGGGGTCGGGGTTGGGGATGGCCGGATGTCTTCGCTTCGGACGGGGCTCACCCTCATCGTGAGCCCATCGATGCCCACGATCCTAGAGCGCTCCCCTTCCGCGATCTCTTCGTCGCTCCTGGCGTGCCAGTACTCTCCGTCGATGAGCACCCTTCCACCCCCTGGACCCACCCGGTCGACCACCTCGGCTTCCCGTCCGATGAGGGTCTCGATGCCGGTCCGGGTCGCGGCGAACTGGGCCTTGAGCCCGGCGGTGGCAATCCAGACGAAGAAAGCGGCGGTGAGGATGGTGGCCGGCACCAACCATTCCCACGGGAGCTCCATGGGCTCCGGAAAATCCTGGAAGAGCATGAGCGATCCCAGGAAGAAGGCCACGGTCCCGGCGCCAATGAGAAGTCCGAAGGTTGGAGTGAACGCCTCGGCGATGAAGAGGGCGATGGCCAGGCCCAGCAGGACGAAGCCTGCAATGTTGATGGGCATGGCCGCGGATGCATAGAGAAGCAGGATCAGTGCCACCACGCCGGCCACCCCCGGCACGATGGCACCGGGGTTGGTCACCTCTCCCATGATGCCGTAGATGGCCACCAGGAGGAGGATCAGCATGAGCTCCGGTCGGATGATCATCCCCAGGAAGCGTTCGGCGAGGTTTCTCGGCATCTCCTCGATATCGGCCCCGGCGGTGCGGAGCGGGGCTCCCTCCACCACCCGGCCATCGACGGCCTCCAGCAGCTCCTCCCGGCTCGAGGCGATGAGGTCGATGACCTCCAGCTCCAACGCCTGCCGCTCAGTGGCGGAGGCCCCCTCCCGGACCGCGGAGATGGCCCACTCCACATTCCGGCCTCGCCGCTGGGCGATGTTTTCGATGAGGCTCTCGGTGGCGCTGAAGAGCTTCTGCTGCATGACGGTGTCGGCCTGGGCGCCAGGGGCCATGGTGACGGGGGAGGCGGCGCCGATGGTGGTGGAGGGAGCCATGGCCGCGACGTGGGCCGCCATGGCGATGAAGGTCCCGGCGCTGGCGGCCTGGGCGCCGTCCGGCGCCACGTAGACGATGGTCGGCACGTCGGTGCCGAAGAGCAGGCGAACGATGTCCTGGGTCGATACCAGGAGGCCGCCCGGGGTGTCCAGCTCGATGACCAGGGCCGCCGATCCCGCCTCCCGGGCCCGGTTGAGTCCCCGGGTGATGTAGTTGGTGGTGACCGGGCTTATGGGGCCTTCAATGCGGATCAGGGTGACGGTGGGGTCTGCCGTTCCAGCTGGAATGGTGTCGGCGGATGGTTCGGCGGCCGACGCCAGGCTCGTGTCGGAGGGCGGACCGATTTCGGAGGGTAGACCGACTTCGCTCGACCCGAAGCCGGGGAAGGGGGCATACCACGCCCCGGCGGTCAGGATGACCGCCAGAACTGCGGCGAGGTACAGCGGGAATCTGACCATGGGTCCGAATCGCACTACCCCGGCGATCCGCCAGGGTCCCTTCCTCCGGGTCAGGCCTCCGGGTCAGGCCTCAGGGTTAGGCCTCCGGGTCAGGAGCTGCAGGAGAGCATGGAGCACCCCGGGCGGTTCCGAGCCCATTCCGGGCGACGGGCCGCGAAGCGGTCGTGACCCGGCTGGTCCTCGTAGGGCCGTCGCATCACCTCCAGGAGGGTGCGGATCCGGGAGGGGTCTCCCTGCTCCGCCAGATCGATGGCCTCCTGGGCCAGATAGTTCCGGAGGACATACCGGGGATTCACCTGGTGCATCCGGGCTCGCCGGGCCTCCGGCGGCTCGGGGGATGCGTCCACCCGGACCCTCCAACGACGGAACCATTCCCCAAGCTCCTCCCGGTGCGCCTCGGCCTTGGCCGCGTCGTAGAACGCCGCCTCGAAGTGGGTCAAGAAATTGATCCGGTCCCCTGACGCGCTGGCGGACTTGTGCGAGGACTCGCTCGAGGACTCGCCGGGGCCCTCTCCCTGTGATTCGCTCGAGGCCCCGCCAGGGGTCTGACCTGCGGCTTCCCCCAGGAGGCGGAAGAAGAGGGTGTAGTCCATCTCCACCCGATGGAGGAGGGCCAGACCGTCCTGGATGAGGACATCCTCCTCCTCCAGGGTTTCGGTGTCCCCCTCCTTTCCGGAGTCCTGTCCGTGCTTCCCACCGGTTTCCCGGTCGGAGAGGCCGAACTTGGCCCGGAGCATGGCGTCGTAGCGCTCGGTGTAGGTCCGGTGGAAGTGCTCCATCCCTTCCTGAAGGGGGTCGGTGGCCGGGTAGAGGGGGTGCACCGCCTGGGCGAGTCTCAGGAGATTCCACTGGGCCACCGCCGGTTGATGCCCGAATCGGTAGCGGCGCCCGTGGGCGTCGGTGGTGTTGGGGGTCCAGTCGGGGTCGAAGTCGTCGAGCCAGCCGTAGGGGCCGTAGTCGATGGTCAGACCCAGAATGGACATGTTGTCCGTGTTCATGACGCCGTGGACGAAGCCCACCCGCATCCACTCCACCACCATCAGCGCGGTGCGCTCGCACACCGCCCGGAACCAGGCTGCTCGGCGCTCGGGGACGTCCCCCTCCAGATGGGGGAAATCCCGGTCCATGGTGAAGTCAAGAAGGCTCTCCAGGAGCTGGGTTTCCTGCCGGGCCGCCAGGATCTCGAAGTTCCCGAAGCGGAGGAAGGAGGGCGCCACCCGGCACACCACGGCCCCGGGTTCGGGTCGGGGGTTGCCGTCGTAGAACATGTCCCGGACCACCTCCTCCCCGGTGGTGACCAGGGAAAGGGCCCGGGTGGTGGGGACTCCCAGGTGGTGCATGGCCTCGCTGCAGAGGAACTCCCGGACCGAGGACCGGAGGACTGCCCGCCCGTCAGCGGTCCGGGAGTAGGGGGTGAGGCCTGCGCCCTTGAGCTGGAGCTCCCATCGTTCCCCCTGGGAGTTCACCACCTCGCCCAGGGAGATAGCCCGTCCGTCGCCGAGCTGTCCGGCCCAGTTCCCGAACTGGTGCCCTCCGTAACAGGCCGCAAAGGGGTCCATTCCCGGGAGGAGGCGATTCCCCGAGAAGACCTGGGTGAAGGCGTCCGAGGCCACGTCTTCGGGGGAGAGATCCAGGGTCTCCGCCATCTCGGAGGAATGGGCGAGGAGGCGAGGAGCGGCCACCGGCGTGGGGGCCACCGGACTCCAGCACGCCCCCAGGACCTGGCGGCGTCGGAGGGAAGTCTCCGGGTCGCCGGGGAGCTCGGAGGTGAAGCGGTTGTCGAAGCGAAGCGCGAAGGGGGTCATGCATGGCCCAACCCGCGCCGATCCCAGGGGTTCCCCCGCCGGCTCGGGATATGGGTCAGGGGGTTGGATCCGGGGGTGGGTCAGATCAAGCGGCAGACCGGTCGCCGTGGACCCAACGCTCCACCACCTCCGCCACCCGGGTGGGCCCGATCCATTGGAACCGGGTGGGATCCACGGGGACGGAGTCGGGACGGGTCTCCTCCGCCAGGACGAGCTCCAGAAGGTGGCGCATCCCCGGGTGGAAGGGGCCCACCACCCCCTTCAGGATCCGGACCACTGCCACCGGGGCGTGGCGGCGTTTCGCGCTACGCCCCAGCGCCTCTTCCAGGAGGGCCAGCACCTCCAGGCGGGAGAGCACCTCGGGTCCACCAATCTCCACGGTCGCGTCGGGCGCATCCATGTCCCCCAGGGCCTCCACCACCCGATCCGCCACATCCCCCGCCGAGATCCAGTTGAGGGGTGTCGCTCCCCGGCCGAACAGGGTGACGGAGCCCTTATCCCGCAAGGGCTCACCCATGAGGACCAGGGCGTGGTTCTCCATGAAGACCGTGGGACGCAGGATGGTGTGGGGGAGCCCGCTGGCCCGAAGGTGCCCTTCGGTCTGACGCTTCACCTTCATGAAGGAGGTTTCGGGGCCCTTTCCCCCCGCCACCGACACATGGACCACCCGCTCCACACCGTTCCGGGATGCCTGATCGAGGAGGTGCCGTGTCCCGGTGCCGTCCACCGCGTCGGGATGGTTCTTCCGGGAGGGGGGAACCAGACCGTGGGCGGCCAGAACCACGCTCCGTGCCCCGTTCAACGCCGCCGGCATCCAGTCCCGCTCCAGGAGGTCCCCCTGAATGACTTCGGCACCCCGGGTCGCCAGGGCCTCGACGCGCTGCGGATGGCGGGTGACGGCCCGGACCGGTTCGCCGGCATCCAGGAGCCGATGGGCCACCCGGCTCCCCAACTGGCCGGAAGCCCCTAGGATCAGGTGCATGGGATCAGGTGCATGGGATGGGGCCTCCATCGGTGAAGGGGGAGGTCGGTCGAAGCGGGCCGTGCCCTCACCCGGACCATGGTACCATCGCCCCGGCGAAGCGTCACGAACAAAGATTTCGTGGCAGGGGTGCGCGGAGGGGAAGGCGCCCAGCAGGGAGGGCTTCCGCTCAGCGGCAATGCGCTCCAACGCAGTCCGCTTGCGTATCGGAGCCGGAGCTGCCCACTCTCTCCAGATCCTGGGGCTTTCGCACGTTCCGCCCGCCTGACCCGCCGATGGCATCCGGGTCCGGCCGCGAATGTCCACATCCCCTTTTCGGAGGCGCGTTCCATGCGGCGAGGGCTTCTGCTTCTCTCATCGGCTCTGGCCGGATGGCTCCTGTTGGGCTTTCTCGGACCGTGGGGCACCTCGTCCACCCCGTGGGAGCCCTCGCCCGGGCTTCCCATCGACGCCCTGGCGGAAACGGTGTGGATCGAGGAGTTCGATGTCTCTCCCGATGGGGAACTCATCGCCTTCAAGTCGGCGCGAGGGGGGAATTACGATCTCTGGACCGTTCCCACCGCCGGGGGGGAGCCGACCCGGATCACCGACCTGGGAGGCCGGGCGCTGGCGCCGGTCTTCAGCCCTGATGGGCGCTGGATTGCCTTCGAGGCCGACTTCGGGGGGACGGAGGTCCGTAGCGTCTTCGTCGTGGCGGCCGGGGGTGGGGAGCCCATCCGGCTCACGGACCACCCCCTGAACGACGCCAACCTCGCCTGGTCCCCGGACAGCCGGCGGATCTTCTTCAACACCGGGATGTTCTGGGACAACGCGGTGGCGGCGGTGGAGCTGGAGACCCGTGAGATCTCCCGGATCGGAGCCGGGGGAAGTGGGCGGCTCTCCCCGGACGGGCGGATGTTTGCCTTCACCGGGAACAGCCTTCCAGGCGACGACAACCAGAGCAACTCCGACATCTACGTCATGCCGGCGACGGGAGGGGAGCGGCGACTTCTCACCGCCGGCTCGGTGGGCTATCGGGACGTGGAGCCCAACTGGTCGCCGGATGGTCGGACCCTGGCCTTCATTTCCGACCGGAATGGCTGGAACAACCTGGGCCTCATCGACCTGGAGACAGGAGAGTCCCGGATGCTCCTCACCGAGGAGGTGGAGCACAGCGAACCTCGATGGTCCCCGGATGGCCAGTGGATCACCTTCACGAAGAATCTGGACTACCACTACCACATCTACCGGATCCCCGCCGAAGGGGGAGCGGCGGTCCGCCTCACCGTGGATGGGGGGGTGAACGGCGGCTCCAACGCCACGGGTCAGACCCGGGGAATGCACCGCTGGCACCCCGACGGGGAACGGATCCTCTACACCCATTCGAGCCCGGCCCGGACCGGGGACATCTGGATCATGGACGCGGCAGGGGGCGGATTCCGCCAGATCACCGACCATCAGCATCCGGACCTGAAGGATCCGGATCTCTTCGTCTGGCCCGAATTCATGGAGTACACCAGCTTCGACGGCCTGGAGGTGGCGGGGCTCGTCTACAAGCCCCACGACGCCCAGCCCGGAGACGGCCGGCCCGGCCTCTTCTTCTTCCGGGCCAACTCGAATGGGCAGCACCCCGTCCAGTGGCACCCCTACATCCAGTACTTCGTGAGCCGGGGGTACGTGGTCTTCGCTCCGAACTTCCGGATGAGCACCGGGCGGGGGAAGGCCTACCGCCAGGTGGGATTCACCTACGGGGGCGACCACGATCTCCGGGACGCCTTCATCGGGATGGACCTCCTCACCGCCCAGGGATGGGTGGACCCCCACCGGGTCGGGGCTTTCGGGGGCTCCACCGGGGGGTTCTACACCACGGCGGCGGTGACCAAGGACCCGAAGCGGTTCAAGGCCGGGATCGTGTGGTACGGCTCCACCGACAACGTCACCCTCTCCAGCTACGGGGGGATGGAGGGGTGGAATCGATTCATGATCGGCGGGACCCCACTGGAGAATCCCCGGAGCTACTGGGAGCGCTCCATCATCTACCACGCGGACCGGGTGGATGTCCCCCTCCTCTTCCTCTACGCCCAGGGGGATGGGGCGGCCCGGTTCCAGCAGATCGAGCAGTACGGGGTGCAGGCCGAGGTCCACGGCAACTGGTGGGACTGGGTGGTCTACGGGGGCGAGCCCCACGGGTGGTACCACTGGCGCCCCGACTCCACCGGCCAGGCACTGCGGATCATGAGCGGAATGTTTGACCATTTCGTGGGAGGCCTGGACCATGACGTGAAGGCCATGGCCCAGGCGCAGCGGGAGGGGGTGGACTTCTCCCGGAACCCGTCCATCGACCTGTGGAACTCCTTGACCCACGGGAGGATGCCGAATCGGTAGAGGTGAGGCAAATGAAAGAAAATGCTTGACCGTGAGGCGTCGGAGGTGGTAGCGAGGGGGTACGGGACCCGCTCGGGTGGGCCTCGTGCTCGGGTATGTCCTTTTTCAGATTAGGGGGAGTCCGTGCGGCGAGTGAGGATCCATGAGGCGGCGTTCAGTGCGGCCGCGTTCGGTGTCGTGGCCGCCATGGTTGCGGTGGCCGTTCAGGAGGAGCCCCAACCCGGTCCCCCCCAGCCCACCTTCGCCTTGGCAGGAGCCGGGATCCACTTCCAGGCCGCTCTGGCGGCCCAGGATCCGGAGGCCGCCTACGGCGAGTTCCGTCGTGCGGGCCTGGGCGCTTCACAGAATCTGGACCGGGTGCCTGACGTTTCTCCGGAAGCCCTCACGGAGGTGGTGGGGCGGTACTGCCTGGTCTGCCACAATGATCAACTCCTGACGGGGAATTTCTCCGTCCAGGACTTCGATGTGGCTGCGGCCCCTGAAGAAGCGGAAAAGACCGAGAAGATGATCGTCAAGCTCCGAGCCGGAATGATGCCGCCGCCGGGGATGCCCCGCCCCGAGGGCGATACGCTCCTGGCCCTGGTCACGGAGTTGGAGGAGCGGGTCGACGACGCCGCGTCCCGAGCCCCCAATCCCGGGTCCCGCTATTTCCAGCGGCTCAACCACGCCGACTACACCCAGTCCGTCCGGGCGCTCCTGGGACTGGAGATCGACGCCTCCGAGTTCCTCCCGCCCGATCAGCGAAGCGCCAACTTCGACAATATCGCCGATGCACAGCTGATCTCGCCCACCCTGGTCACGGCGTATCTAAACGCGGCATCCTCCATCAGTCGGCTGGCGGTTGGGGATGCCCAGGCCACGCCCCGTCAGGTCACCTACAATGTGCCCGCGTACGCGTCTCAGCGGGACCGGGTGGAGGGTGCGCCCTACGGGTCCCGAGGCGGGACCTCGGTCCTGCACTTCTTCCCCGCAGACGGCGAGTACGTTTTCCGCACGGGCTTCGCCCACACCATCACCGGCGCCCTCTTCGGGGAGAAGGAGCGGGACGAGCAGCTCGAGATCTCCATCAACGGGGAGCGGATCGCCCTTCTGGACATGGACCGGTGGATGACGGAGCAGGAGGCGCGGGGGGTCTACATGGAGACCGATCCCCTCCCCGTCCGGGCCGGCCAGCATCGAGTCTCCGCCGTCTTTGTGAAGAAGGCCGAGGGGCCCCTGGACGAGCTGACCTCTCCCCACGAATGGTCCCTGGCGGACCGGCACATTGGGGAGGGAGGCTACGGAGTGGAGACGCTCCCTCATCTGAGGAGCCTGGGGATCGGAGGGCCCTTCAATCCCACGGGGATTTCCGAGACGGTGGCGCGACAGAAGATCTTCTCCTGTCGACCCACCGCCCGGGAGGATCGGCGCCCCTGCGCCGAGGAGATCGTAGAGCGGCTGGCCGACGAGGCCTTCCGGGGATTCCTTACGCCGGAGGACCTGAGCGGCCTGATGGGCCTGTACGACGCCGGTGAGGCGGATTCAGGATTCGAAGGGGGGATCCAGCTGGCGCTCCAGGGGATCCTGGCGAGTCCCCGGTTCATCTTCCGTGTGGAGCCGGGGGCCCTGGCTGGGCGCGGGGGAGCAGGGCCCGAGGAGCCGCAAATGATCAGCGATCTGGCCCTGGCTTCAAGGCTCTCCTACTTCCTCTGGAATCACCCCCCCGATGCGGAATTGCTGGGGGTGGCGAGGGAGGGACGGCTCAACCATCCGGAGGAGTTGGAACGGCAGGTCCACCGGATGTTGGCCGATGAGCGGTCCGAGGCCCTGGCCACCCGTTTTGCCGCCCAGTGGCTGCGCCTCCACGATCTGGACGATGTCCATCCCGATGCCTTCTGGTTCCCGGATTTCACCGAGCAGCTGAAGGACGCCATGCGGCGGGAGACGGAGCTCTTCTTCCTCTCCCTGGTCCGGGAGGATCGGAGTTTCCTGGACCTTCTGACGGCGGACTACACCTTCGTCAACGAAACCCTTGCCCGTCACTACGGGATGACGGGGGTCACCGGAAGTCACTTCCGGCGAGTGCCGGTGGAGCAGGAATACCGGCAGGGCCTCCTGGGGCACGGGAGCATTCTCACGGCCACCTCCTTCGGAAACCGGACCTCGGTGGTGGATCGGGGCAAGTGGGTCCTGGAGGTGCTTCTGGGGACTCCGCCTCCGGCGCCTCCGGCCAACATTCCGCCCCTGGAGGAGAACGAGGGGCTGGCGGATGGTGCGGTCCTCACCTCGAAGGCTCAGCTTGAGATGCACACGGCGAACCCGGTGTGCGCCGCTTGCCACAAGTTCATGGACCCCATCGGGCTGGCCCTGGAGCAGTTTGATCCCACGGGGCGCTGGCGGATCTCCGAGCGCCGGGGGATGGGCGGGGTGGCCATCCCCCTGGACACCCGGGGAGAGTTCTGGGACGGCCGACCGGTGGAATCCCCGCAGCAGCTCCGGGAGGTGCTGGTGGGGCTCCCCACCCCCCTCGTACGAAACTTCACCAACAACCTCATGACCTACGCCATCGGTCGGAGGACGGAGTTCTACGATCAGCCCTCGGTCCGCGCCATTGAGGAGCGGGCCCGGGGAGAGGACTACCGGATGTCGGCCTTCATCGTGGGGGTCGTTCAGTCCGATGCCTTCCGGATGATGTGGCACCCACAGGTGGCCGACGAGGATGCTCGTCGGGACCAACATTGAGCCCGAAGGGCCCCATGGCCGAGCGTCCCGAGGTGAGCCGTTACGCCCTTTCATTGCAGCGAGGAGACCCCGAATGAACATCATCACCGGAAAGCACATCCCGCGACGGACCTTCCTCCGGGGGATGGGTGCGGCGGTGGCGCTCCCCTTCCTCGATGCGATGGTGCCGGCCGGGCGACTCCGGCCGGGTCGGGCCAACGCGGATCGGCCCCGCCTGGTGGCCATCGAGCAGGTCCATGGCGCTGCGGGAAGCACCCGATTCGGTTCCGAGGAGTTCCTGTGGGCCCCGGAAGGGCTGGGCCGGGATTTCGACCTGATTCCAGGGAGCGCCCTGAAGCCCCTGGAGCCCTTCCGGGAGTACCTTACCATCGTGAGCAACGCCGATGCCCGGATGGCCGAGGCGTATCGACCGGCGGAGATCGGCGGCGATCACTTCCGGTCCAGCGCGGTCTACCTGACCCAGTCCCATCCCCGGCAGACCGAGGGATCCGACGTGTACGTGGGGACCTCGCTGGACCAGATGTACGCACAGCGGTACGGCCAGGACTCGCCCATCCCCTCCATGCAGCTCTGCATCGAGAACATCGACCAGTCCGGGGGATGCGCCTACGGCTATACCTGTGCCTACACCGACTCCATCAGTTGGGCGTCACCCACCCAGCCCCTTCCGGTGATCCGCGACCCCCGGGTCGTCTTCCAGATGCTCTTCGGCGAGGGAGCCACCCCCGAGGAACGCATCGCGCGAAGCCGGGCCGACGGGAGCGTGCTGGACTGGATCACGGGCTCCATCGCCCATCTGAAGCTGGATCTGGCCGGTCCCGATCAGCAGCGGCTGGAGCAGTATTTCCAGTCGGTTCGAGAGGTGGAGCGCCGCATCCAGCAGGTGGAGGCCCGGAACCTGAGCGGCGAGGCCCGAGAGCTTCCCGAGGCCCCGGCCGGAGTTCCTGACTCCTTCGCGGAGCATGTGAAGCTCATGTTCGACCTGCAGCTCCTGGCCTTCGAATCTGACCTGACCCGGACCTTCTCCTTCAAGATGGGAAGGGATGTATCGGGTCGGACCTACCCCGAGAGCGGGTCGGACCGTCCCTTCCATCCGGCTTCTCACCATGGGGACAACCCGGAGCGGATCCTGGACTTCAACCTGATCAACACCTATCACGTGAGTATGCTTCCGTACTTCCTGGAGCGGCTGGCGACCTCCATAGAGGGGGAGAGCAGCCTCTTGGACAAGACCATGGTCCTGTACGGTTCGGCCATGGGGGACCCCAATACCCACAATCACCGGAGGGTCCCCTTCCTCGTCATGGGCGGGGCCAACGGGAGGGTCGAGGGGAATCAGCACATCAAGGCCCCGGATGGGACTCCCCTGGCCAACGCCATGCTGAACGTCCTCCATGCCCTGGGACTGGAGGATGTACAGAGCTTCGGTGACAGCACCGGAGAGCTCGTGCTCTCGAGGGGGTCTTTTGCGACGCAGTAGAGTCCACCGGGGGCTGCACGCCTTGGGATTCCTGGTTCTTCTCCCGCTCGTGGGAGCCGTGGGGCCCGAGGGTGCCGTCGGCCCGACGCAGGACCCCGGGGTCGCAGACGCGGCGATGCGGGGCGCGGACCGGGAGACGATGGTGGAGCTGATCCGCCAGGGGGCCGATGTGAATGCCTCCCAGGGGGACGGGATGACGGCCCTCCACTGGGCGGCCACCCGAGGAGATCTTCCCTTGACGGAGCTCCTGGTGGATGCTGGTGCGCGATTGGAGCCCACGACACGACTGGGCCGCTACACCCCGCTTCACGTCGCGGCCCTGGAGGGCCATGGAGCGGTGGTGGGTGCCCTCCTGGAGGCCGGCGCAAATCCCCACGCCCGGACCTCATCGGGAGGCGCGACGCCCCTCCACCTCGCCGCCGGTGCGGGGACCACCGACGGGGTCCGGTTTCTGATGGACCACGGAGCCGACATGAACGCCCGCGAAGAACTCCGGGGGCAGACCCCCCTGATGTTTGCCGCGGCTTTGGGCCGGACCGGTGTTCTCCACCTCCTCCTTGAACGAGGGGCGGATGCCGCCCTCCTGTCGGAGGTGAGCGACGTCCGGCGCCTGGAGATGGAGGATCGCCGAGCTCGCATGGTGAGGGACAGCATCCTGGCGGCCTTCCGCCCCACCTCCGAGAACGGTGAGGTCTGGATCCCCTCCCCGAGCCAGGTGCAGGCCGCGGCCCGGACGGCCCGGGAGTTCCTGGCCAATGGGGCGGAGGATTTCTCGGTCGACGAGGACGCTTCGGGCGAGGAAGAAGCCTCGGAGGACGAAGACGCCTCGGAAGAGGAGGATGCCGCGGTCGAGGAAGATGACACCTACGATCCGGGCTGGACGGCCCGGATCGGGGCTCGGGGCGGGATGTCCGCCCTTCTCTACGCCGCACGGGATGGACACCGGACGGCAGCGATGGCGCTCCTGGACCGGGGCGCCGACATCAACCAGGTGGGTGGGGGGGATGAGACGAGCCCGCTTCTAATGGCGGCCATCAACGGACACTTCGACCTGGCGCGGGAACTCCTGGTCCGAGGCGCGGATCCGAACCTGCGCAACACTTCAGGGGACTCTCCCCTGTACGGCACCATCGAGACCCGATGGGCTCCCCGGGTGATGATGCCCCAGCAGCATGCATGGATGGAGCAGGAGACCACCCACATCG
>REED01000192.1 GCA_007695225.1 Gemmatimonadales bacterium | reverse complement strand
ATGGCCCCCACCAGGACGATCCCCACCATCGCGTCTCGCTTGACGTTCACGTGACTCCCTCCAGAAGCTCGGGGCGACCGTCGATGAAGGCACGGACCACAGGATCATCCGTGGACCTTGCCTCGTCGGGCGTGCCGAAGAACCGGGCAGTCCCTTCGTAGAGCATGGCCATCCGGTCCGCCACCCGAAAGGCGCTCTCCATGTCGTGGGTGATCACCAGTCCAGTCACACCCAACTCCTTCTTCAGGCGGTTGATGAGTCGATCGATGACGGCCCGGGTGATGGGATCCAGTCCGGTGGTGGGTTCATCGTAGAGGATGTAGCTGGGCTGGGTGGCGATGGCCCGGGCGATCCCGGCCCGCTTTCGCTGTCCTCCCGAGAGTTCCGAGGGAAGCCTGTCCCCAAGCCCCTCCAGTTCCACCATGGCCAGACACTCCTCCACCCGTTGTCGGATCTCGTCCTCGGTGGTCCCCCGGATCCGTCGAAGACCGAGCCCCACATTCTCCGTCACCGTCATGGAGTCGAAGAGGGCGGCGAACTGGAATACATACCCCACCTTCCGCCGAAGTTCGTAAAGCTCCTCCTGGCTCATTCCCACCACCGACTCCCCGTCCACGACGACATCTCCCCGGTCGGGGCGGAGCAGGCCCACCACGTGCTTGATGGTTACCGACTTTCCCGATCCGGATCCGCCCAGGATGCACAGGGTCTCCCCCTCCGCCGCCTCGGCGGAGAAGCCCCGGAGCACCTCGTTCGCTCCGAATGCCTTGTGGAGTCCCTGAATCTGGATGCTCATGCCCCCGGACCTCGGTCAGAGAAGTAGGACGGCCCAGAAGGCGTCCAGGACCAGAATCACCATGGAACTCACCACCACCGCTCGGGTGGTGGACTTCCCCACGCCCTCCGCTCCTCCCATCGTCTGGAATCCGTAGAGGCATCCGATGGAGGTGACCATGAAGCCGAACGACGTCGCCTTGATGACAGCGAACATTACATCGAAAGGGAGGAAGAAGAGGGTGAGCCCCATCATGAACTGGGGTGTGGTCATGTCCAGGAGCTGCAGCGAGGTGATCCACCCCGCCACGATCCCCACGGCGATGGCCAGGAGGGTCACCGCCGGAAACATGATGGTCCCGGCCAGGACCCGGGGGACCACCAGGTAGGCCATGGGTGGGTAGGCCATGGTCTCCAGCGCGTCGATCTGCTCGGTCACCCTCATCGTCCCCAGCTCCGCGGAGATGTTGGCCCCCACCCGGCCCGACAGGGCCAGCCCGGTGAGCACCGGGCCCAGCTCCAGCATCATGGTCTTCCCCACCAGCACACCCACGAAGTAGAGGGGCACGGCCCCCGTGAAGGTGTACGAGGCCTGCAGCGCCAGGACGATTCCCGTGAAGGTGGCGATGAAGAGGGCGATGGGGACGGAGTCGACCCCGATCCGGGCCATCTGTCCCAGAAGAAGCCGGGCCCAGACGTCCACATGGCGCAGGCTCCTCCCCGCCGACCCCATGAAGCGTCCCCAGCTTCCAAATCCCGCAGCCACCTTGATGCCGCCGCGGCCGATGGCGCTGAAGGGAGCGAGGAGGGAACCGGGCATTCGGCGGCGGGATTGGGGGTGTGGATGCCGCCCCTCGCCTAGGGTCCCGGGGCGGGGACACGAAGTAGGTGGAGAGCCGTGGGCGGAGAAGGGTTCCGGAAGATAAGGTCAGGGGAGAGGACCCCGCTACCGGGCAGGGGCGAATCCCTGCTCAAGGGTGAAAAGGATTTCCTCGCCATTTCCGTCGGCCCCCGGGACCTGACAGGATACCACGACCCGACCCACCTGCTCCCCTCCACAATGCACCACCACCTCCAGATCCACTCCCTGTTCCGGGCAGGTGATGTGGGTCCGCACCCTTCGGCCGGGCTTCCGCTCCCTCCGATCCGCAGGGTTCCGGAAGAGCGTCTTCGTGGACTGCCGACCCGAGGGGAGGGTCCGGGTCACCTTCACGTGGCGCAACCAATCGGGTTGGTAGCTGATACCATATTGGAATCCAACCTGGTCTTCCCCCACGCCGTCCCGATTGTGTCTCGCCACAGCCAGTCTTCCCCGGTTTCCCCTTCAGGATCCCCCTTGAGCCCGCACCCCTCCCACCCGCGAATGTCCCTGCCCGGCGCCCCCCGTGTCAAGCAAAGGCGAACGCGGCGTATCCCGCCCTCCCCGGATCCCACCCCACCTCGGCCCCGCCTCAGCTTGACCCCGCCTGCCCTGCCCGTTATTCTGCCGGAAATTCCTCATGAATCCGGGCCCCGAACGCCCTTTTCCGTCCATTTGGACGGATTCTTCCCCCCCCGAGTCTTCGGCCTCTGGCCTTCTCGATCAATCCGAACTGCGCCCGATCCGCGGACACCGCCTCCCAGCGACCTCCTGTCCGCACCCCTCAGATCGGTCCGGTCCGACCAGGAGATCCCCCGTGGACATCGCCGAACTCAAGAAGAAGAACGTCAGCGAGCTGCACGATCTGGCCGCGGAACTCAACATCCAGAACTATTCAGGGATGCGGAAGCAGGACCTGATCTTCCGGATCGAGCAGAACCTCCTGGATACGGATGTGGTCCTGCGAGGCGAGGGTGTCCTGGAGGTCCTTCCGGAAGGCTACGGCTTCCTCCGCTCCCCGGACTGGAACTACCTCTACGGGCCGGACGACATCTACGTCTCCCCGTCGCAGATCAAGCGCTTTGATCTCCGGACCGGAGACACGATCCTGGGGCAGGTCCGTCCGCCCAAGGACGGAGAGCGGTACCTGGCCCTCCTGAAGGTGGAGCAGGTAAACCTGGACGATCCGGACAAGTCCAAGCATCGCATCGCCTTCGACAACCTGCGCCCCCGATATCCGGAAAACCGGATCCGGCTGGAGACCGAGGTAGAGGACATCGCCATGCGGGTGATGGATCTGATCGCCCCCATCGGTATGGGGCAACGAGGGCTCATCGTGTCCCCCCCCAAGGCCGGAAAGACCACCCTTCTCCAGAAGGTGGCCAACTCCATCCGGGAGAATCACCCCGACATCTACCTCATCGTGCTCCTCATTGACGAGCGGCCGGAAGAGGTGACGGACATGGAGGAGCACGTGGACGCCGAGGTGGTCTCCTCCACCTTCGACGAGCCGGCGGAGCGCCACACCCAGGTGGCGGAGATGGTCCTGGAGAAGGCGAAGCGTCTGGTGGAGACCGGGAAGGACGTGGTGATCCTGCTGGATTCCATCACCCGACTGGCCCGGGCCTATAACGTCACCGTCCCCCACTCGGGGAAGATTCTCTCCGGAGGGGTGGACGCCAACGCCCTGCACAAGCCGAAGCGCTTCTTCGGCGCGGCCCGGAACATCGATGAAGGGGGATCCCTTACAATCATCGCCACCGCCCTGGTTGATACCGGGAGCCGGATGGACGAGGTGATCTTCGAAGAGTTCAAGGGAACGGGGAACATGGAACTCATTCTGGACCGGCACATCGCCGACAAGCGGATCTTCCCGGCCATCGACCTGAACCGCTCCGGAACCCGGAAGGAAGAGCTGCTCCTCTCGGAGACGGAGCTGAACCGAGTCTACCTCCTCCGGAACTTCCTCTCCGACATGCCCCCGGCGGAAGCCATCGAGTTCCTCATGGAGCGGATGAAGCGGACCCGGACCAACCAGGAGTTCCTGGAGTCCATGCAGGGAGGCTGACCCCCTGGACCCTTCACTCCCCCTGGATTCTCACTCGTCCAGAATCCCCTCGTAACGGGGATTCACCACCCAAGCCTCGCCGTCGAAGATCTTCCGGTCCCAGGGGAAGATGATGTTCGCCGTCGTCTCCAGTGCGAAGTAGTCCGGCTTGTACCCCTGCGGACGAACGAAGGTGGTGGCCGTGCGGATCTCCCCCGGACCCACGTCCCTCAGCGCCGCAAGCCCGAGTCGGAGGGTATCCCCGGATGTGGTGATCTCGTCCACCAGGACCACCCTCCGACCGGCACACTGGGAAGGGGCCGCGGAGAGGACGGCGGGACGTTGCCGGACCCGCTCTCCGCCCTCCCGCCGGGAGATCTTCATGGAGTGGAATTCCACTCGCAGCAGGGAGGCCAGGATGGCCCCCGGAATGACCCCGGCACGGGCGATGCCCACCACCACCTCCGGCTCGTATTCCCGAGCCACCCGCATGGCCAGGGCCCGGCAGAGCTCACCGAACATCTCCCAGGAGAGTTCAAGGTGCTCATCGGCCCGGACGCGCGGATCCTGGGGAGCCGGAAAGGGGACGCTCATGGAGCCTCCTGCCATGGGAGAGGGGGGGTGGAGGGAGAACATGAAACGTAGGTGGGAGTCGCAGCCGGAGCAACGAGGGCCTCCGGGAAGGTAAGGGGGAAACCGAAGCGGAGGCGCTTCAGCACCGACCCCGTCCCGTTGACGTCGCCCGGGGGTTCCTCCATCGTCCTTCCCGGACGTGGCGAACCGCCGCGCCCCCTGTCGCGGGCGGTACGTCGACCGTCATTCCAGCCACACCCGAGCCCATCGCACCCGGGCCCGCCCCCTTGCCTTGGGGCCGCGCCCCGGAAACCACTTCCCACTGCGGGAGGCCCCGTGGACCGAAGCTCTCAGGAAGAGGCTGACCGGCGGTACGACCTCCGGATCCAGGAGACGGGAGCCCGGGACCCCCGGGAGTTCTACCGGGACATCCTGAAGGACCTCCGCGAGACCGATGCAGAAGCCTACCAGGAGATGGTGGCGCGCTATCAGGCGGAGGTGGTCGCGCCCCTGGCTGAGGGCTCCGGGGATCCCCTCCTGACCTGGCTGGAGTTCGGGCGGGCGCTGGCGCAGCGGACCGCTCCCGGAAGGCTGGTGCGGGTGGACGCCACAGGACGGGCGGAACCGGCGCAGGAGGAGCTCTCCTGGGGGGACCTCCTTCTGCACCTTCCCGACGAACCCCGGAGCCGGGCGCTTCCGGTGGGAATCCCGCCTGAGCCCACGCCGGCCCAACGGGCCACTCTTGACCTCCTGGTAACGGGCAGGGTCCGGCTTCCCGAGCCCGATTGATCTCGACGGCCTTCACCGGCCCGGGCCGGTTTACCCCCCCGGCAACTCCACATCTCCCCCCTCGTCCTCATCGATATCCATGACCGCGAACATGGCCTCCACCCCCTGAGGCGGCCGGGTCAGCAGGCTGACACCCACCGTGACGAGGGCGCCAGCCATGAAGCCCGGGACCAGTTCGTACATCATCTCCTTGAGAGCCGGCGTAAGGTACCAGATCACGGTGACACCCGCGCCCGTAAGGACCCCGGCCAGCGCCCCCGCCCGTGTGGTTCCCTTCCAGTAGAGCGCCAGGATGAGGGGCGGGCCCAGGGCGGCCCCGAGCCCGGCCCAGGCGAAGAGGACCAGCCAGAAGACGAGCTCCTCGGCCACCCACCCCAGGAGAACGGCCCCCACCACAAGAAGGGTGACCACCAGGCGGGAGAGGAGAACGAGCTGGCGCTCCGCCACCTCCTCTCCCTTGTGGAGGACCTTCTCGTAGAGATCCCGCACCACGGCCGAGGCCCCCACCAGCAACTGGGAGTCGGCGGTGGACATGATGGCCGCGAAGATGGAAGCCACCACCACCCCGAAGAGGGCGGGGTGGAGCGTCTCCCTGGCCAGGAGGGGATAGAGGTTCTCGGTGTCCTCCCCCGGGAGGAGGCCCACCTCGGGGAACCAGGCCCGGCCCACCAGTCCGATGAGGACCGCGCCCCCGCCCATGAGGACGTTGGCCGCCCCGGAGGTCCAGGCGGCGAAGCGGAGATCGGACGCCTTTCCGATGGACATGTAGCGGACCAGGATGTGCGGGTTCCCCGGTGAACCCAGTCCGATCCCCGCCAACCCCACCAGGGCGCCGGCCCCCAGGGAGAGGGGGTCCAGAAAGGACGGATCCCACATCATGAGTTCGGTCTGCACCGCACTCCATCCCCCCAACGGCGCCAGGGCCAGGAGGGGGATGGCCAGGAGCGCGAAGATCATGAACCCGGCCTGCAGGGTGTCGGTGAGGGAGACGGCCAGGAATCCGCCCACCGTCGTGTAGGCCAGGACGATGGCGGCGGTGAGGAGGATTCCCGTCCCCGGAGCCAGTCCGAAGCTGGCCCCCATGGCTTTCCCCCCGCCGACGAACTGGGCCGACACGTAGGCCGCCATGAAGAGGAGGATCACCACCGAGAGGGCCAGCCGGAGGCGGCCGTCGTCATCGCCCAGGCGCTCGGCAAAGACATCGGTGACGGTGACGCAGTCGTGGACCCCGGCGAAGCGTCGGAGGCGGCGGGCCAGGGTGAGGAAGAGGACGAATTCCATCACCGTGTAGCCCACCACCGCCCAGGCGGCCGAGATCCCCATGCTCCAGGCCATCCCCGTGACCCCCAACAGGAGCCATGCGCTCCGACCGGACACCACCGCGGAAAGGGCCACCACCCAGCGGTTCATCCTGCGCCCGCCCACGAAGAAGTTCCCGATCCCTCGGGAAGAGAAGCGAGCGGAAAGGGCGCCGATCCCGATGAGGAGGACCAGGTATCCAATGAACGCCGAGACGGCCCACCCGTCCGCGGCCACCACCGGGGCGAGCCCCTCCTCCATGGCGTGCTCCTGTGATCTGCTGGTGTGGTATGTCAGAGACTCGCCGGCATTCGTGGCCTGCGGCATCCACGGTAGCGGCGTTGCCCCCGGATCGCGAGAGCTACGACGAGGAGAGCCGACGACCGAGGCGGGCGCCTGCCGCCCCAACCCGAGGGGGGAGGGGACACCGGAGGCGGCCAAGGGGTAACAAGAAGGATCATGAACCTACGTCGCCTTCTCCTGGTCCTCCTGATCCCGTTGGGGCTACCGCTCCTTGTCTGGGCCCTCCATCCCTGGCCGGTCCTTCTCCGCTGGAAGGACCCCGGGACCACGGCGTACATCGAGTTTCGCCTCCGGGATGCGGCGAGGGCGGGGGAAGCGCTGGAAATCCGACGGGAGTGGATTCCCCTGGAGGAGATGCCGGGCGACCTTCTCCGGGCCGTGACCATGGCCGAGGACGATCGCTTCCGGGAGCACGGCGGGGTGGACTGGAGTGCCCTGGCGGAAGAGGTCCGTTACCGGGGTCCCATTCCTCCGCGGCTGGGTGAGGCAGAGGACCGGGAAGCCCTGCGGGATGCGTGGCGCTACCTCCGGGAGCACCGGGACCGGGTGCGGGGTCGGAGCACCCTTACCCAGCAGCTGGCCCGGAACCTCTACCTCTCCCCCGACCGGTCCATGGTGAGGAAGGCCCAGGAACTCCTCATCGCCCGCCGCCTGGAGGTTTTCCTTTCCAAGGACCGGATCCTGGAACTCTACCTCAACTCGGTGGAGCTCGGACCCGGGGTCTTCGGGGTTGAAGCAGCAAGCCAGATCTACTTCCAGCGATCGGCCCGGGAGCTGACCCGGGTCCAGGCGGCGTCGCTGGCCGCCACCCTCCCCCACCCGCTCACATCCAACCCGGCCACGGCCCCGGGTCGCATGGCGTGGCGACGGGACCTCATCCTGAACCGGATGGCGGGGGGAGCCCGCCCCGTCCCACCTCCCACGGTCCCGGATCCCGTGGGGGTGCCTGTTCCCGACCCTCTGCCCGATCCGGGGGAGGGATTCCCCGACCCGGCGGAAGAGCCCCCCGTTCCGGACTCGCCGCCGGGGAACGATACCCTTCCTCCGCCCCGGGATCCCGTCGGGGAGGAGCCCCCGGCGGCGGATACCCTCCCTTGGGCCCCCACTCCCCGGGGCCGTTGAACCCGGCGAACCCGCGACCAGGGGCGCCCCTTACTCCCTCAACGGCCTTCCAGAAGGCCTCCGGCGTCAGAACTTGTCGGGCCGGAGAACCTCCACATCCGTGGTCCACGCCACCATGGCGTAGTGCTCGTAATACTTCGAGGAGAGATGCTCCATGATGGCGTCGGCCACCTCGGGGCGGCAGATGGTTTCCATGCGAATGTTCTTGCTGTGCTCCCAGGCCGCCTCCCGGACGCCCCGGGCCCCCTCCCCTGAGGCCTTCACGATGGTGTAGCCCTTCGCCCCCAGGCGCTTCACCTCCTCGATGAGGCGGCGCTCCAGGGCCGCCTCGGTCACGATGGTCACCAGTTGTCGATTCATCGGCCATCACCCCACGGCGCCCAGGATCCACAGGGCCATATGGTAGTACACGGGGATCCCGACGACGATGTTGAAGGGAAAAGTCACCCCCAGAGAGGCGGTAAGATACAGCGTGGGATTGGCTTCCGGCACGGCCACCCGCATGGCGGCGGTGGCCGCGATGTACGAGGCGCTGGCCGCCAGGGTAGCCAGGATGGTGGTCCCTCCCACGGAGAGCCCCACCAGCGCTCCCGCCAGGACCCCCAGGAAACCGGAGAAGAGGGGCATGGCGATGCCGAAGGCCACCAGGAAGGCACCCACGCTCCGGAGGTCGGCCAGGCGCCGCGCCGTGACGATCCCCATCTCCAGGAGGAAGAAGGCCAGGGCCCCACGGAAGAGGTCGAAGAAGAGGATCTCCACCCCTCCCAACCGGTCCGGTCCCACCAGGTAGCCGACCGCCATCCCCCCCACCAGGAGGAGGATGCTCTTCCCGAAGAAGACCTCGTGGGCCAGCCTCCCCAGGGCGAGCCCTCCCTTCTCCTTCCCAAGCCGGGCAATCACGACGCCCACGGCGATTCCGGGGATCTCCATGATCACCAGGAGGGTGGTGACGTACTCCTCGTAGGGGACCTCCAGCCGGTCCAGGAAGGTTATGGCCACGGCGAAGGTCACCACGCTCACCGAGCCATAATGGGCGGCGATGGCGGCGGCGTCGGCCCGGCCGAATCGCTTCGAGGCCCGGAGGACGGCGAAGGCTATGGGCGGAATCAGCATGCCCAGCCCGATAGAGGCCAGGAGGGGAAGAATCATCCCTCCGGGGTCCCCGTTCGCCAGCTCCACCCCCCCCTTCAGCCCGATGGAGGCCAGGAGGTAGATGGAGAGGGTCTCGTACAGGGACTCGGGGAGCCGGAGGTCCGAGCCGGACACCCCGGCCACCAGGCCCA
The DNA here is from genome assembly GCA_007695225.1 of Gemmatimonadales bacterium. Lineage (GTDB taxonomy): Bacteria > Gemmatimonadota > Gemmatimonadetes > Longimicrobiales > Gaopeijiaceae > T3Sed10-66. The sequence continues at coordinate 74,169 of REED01000192.1, read as the reverse complement.
GGACGAAGAAGAGGATGACCGGATCCAGGAGGTTTTCCATGGGGTCGGGGTTCCCAATGGAGAATCAGGTCCCCGAAGGGGTGTGAACCGCCACACCCCGGGGTAGAATCGCCCAATATAATGAGGGTCCCGGAAAAGTGAGGCCCCCCGAAACGGGAAGCCGGCCTCAGGACCCGCGATACGACTCGGCTCGGGCCCTGAGCCGCTCCAGCCATACGGTCCGGGACGCGGTGAGGGTCTTACGGAGGGTGCCCCGGAGGAGGAGGACGGGAAGACCCCGCCAGACCTCTTCGGAGAGGATCCGAGTGCTCGACGAACCTTGGGGCTCCAGGGTCCAGCGATGGAATCCCCGTGCCCCGAGGGTCCGGGCGGTCCAGGCGACCCTCCGCCCTTCGCCCACCTCGGTCACCACCGACCGGATGCGCATGCCATCGCCACGCCAATGCAGGGGCGTCCCCGGGGCCATCGGTCCCCTGAGGACGGCGAAGCTGATCCCTGGGTGCCAGCGGGACCAGGCCTCCACACCGGTCAGGACATCCCACACTCGCTCCGGTGGCGCCTCCACCTCCACCTCGAACCGGAGGACCAACGCTCCCCATCCTTCTCCCGGAAGACTCATGGCTTCCGGAGGAGGCCGACGCGGAGGGCGAAACGCACCCGTTCCGAACGGTGGTTCAGCCCCAGCTTCTGCATGATCCGGCCTCGGTAGGTGTCCACGGTCTTGGGGGAGATGAAGCTCCGCTTTCCGATCTCCGAGGAAGCGCACCCCGCGGCCGTAAGGGCAAGGAACACCTGGGATTACGTCAGTTGGCCGCGAAGCAGTAGAAGAGCCCCGCACCCCCGGTGGCCACCAGGTCTTCCTGGCTGCACCCCCTGGACGGATGCACGGAGTTCCAGGGGCTTCCCGGGTCCTGTCGGATATACCGGTCGTGGTGCCCCACAAAGGCGGACCCCTCCCCGCTGCTCGTCCAGTTGCTGCAGGTCCGGTCCTCTCCCGGGGGGAAGGCGGTGCCGTCCAGGCGGGTCCCAGTGAGGATATCGTGGAAGTTGGGCGAATCCCCCATCACCCCCGAATTAACCCGCTCCCCCCGCTCATTGAGGGCATGCTCGTAGCGGATGTTGGAGTTGTCGTAGTGGAGGTGGTCCAGATCCGGGGCGATGAGGATCCCCAGGGCGTTGTACCAGGGTCCTTCGCCGATCCGGTCCCGGGCGTTCACGGCAGGCTGGCTGCCGGCGGCCTGGGTGCTGAGGTAGGCCCGCCACGTCCGGTCACCCGCCCCCACCTCCGCCGCCAGCGCCTGGCAGTGGGCATCGGCTCCCGAAAGCCCGCCCAGGTCGGCGCCATTTCCCAGGCCAACACTGGTGATGAAGAAGCCCAGGGGTTCCTGCGTGTCCGGCGCCTCGACCGCCCCTCCCGTCAGCGCATGCGTGGAGAGGGCCACGCCAAGGAGTGCTGCTACCGCCAGAATGCCTGCCTGTCCGAGTCTCATCTTCGTGATACCTCCGTCCGGAGTCCCTGGTATGCGGGAATCCATCCTGGTGGACGCACCCCCGTTCCCTTCAGTGCCCACCTCCCTTCCCGGGTCCGGGATGGGGGCGGCCACCGCTTCGCCAGGGTAGGCCCCCCGGTGGGTTCAGGCAAGCAAAAGGAACGCCTGTGCGGTCCGCGCCGGGACAGGGCCCAGGCACTCCGGACCGTCACAGGGCGACCTGAGGCGGCGGGGGCGCCTGGGCCCGACCCCTCCATCCTCCTCGCCCCTTCCCTTGCCCTGTTGCCCCGCAGGTGCGGACACTACCCTGATCGCATGGACTCCATCCTGACTCCCGAACTGCTCGTCGAGATCCGGGGCGACCTCCGGCGCCAGCTGGAACGTCTGGAGCGGAGCATGGCCGTGACGGAGGAGGCGGTCCGCCCGGTGGAATTGGACCAGCAGGCCGTGGGCCGACTCTCTCGCATGGACTCCCTCCAGAACCAGCACATGAGCCGGAACCTGCAGGAGCGGGAACGGGTTCGATACACGGCCATTCGACGGGCGCTGCAGCGGATGGAGGAAGGTACCTACGGAATCTGCACCGGATGCGGCGACCCCATCGAGCCCGGCCGCCTCCAGGTGATGCCCGAGGTGGAGCACTGTCCCGCCTGCGCCCAGTGATGAACGTCTGGCGGCGCGCCCACCTCCCTGCACCCCGCCCCGATCCTCCCCCGAGCCGGTCCTCGCGCCATGTCTGTCCCCTCTCCGCGCCCCTCCTCCCGGAATACCCCTCGCTTCCTCGCCCTCATGGGAATGGTTGCCCTGGCGCCCACCCTGATGGGATGCGCCTCCGAGTCGCCCATCCCCGGCCCTTCCGGGGGAGAGGGGGCACTCCTTCCGGACCTGGCCACCTTCACCGGACTCCCCGCCGCGCCCCGGGCCTCCGCCTCCAGCGCCTTCTGGGACCACTGGGGGGACGGGCGGGCCGAGCTCTCGGGATACCGGGTCACGATCCCCCGCTACGGGGCGCCGAGGGAAGGGGAGATGGCCCTCATCTACGTCACCGAGCCCCATGACCGACGGAGCTGGATCAAGGACGACGACGCCACCTCCCCCCATCGGGTCGAGGTCCTGAAGCTCATCCGGAGCTTCCAGTTCCTCACGGGGATCTACCCCTACTCGGTCTTCTCCTCGGTCTTCTCCCCGGTGGATCGGTGGGGCGGGGAACCCTTCCATCCGGTGCGGATCCACCTGGACGTGCAGGAGTGGTGCGGGAGCGTGAGCCACCGGGTCTGGCCGGCGCAGGACCGGCTCCGTTCCCTCCGCCTCTCCTACTTCGCCTCGGAGGGAGAGACCCTCCGGGAGGTCGCCCTTCCCGAGGGGACCCTGTTCGAGGAGGCCCTCCTCATCCAACTCCGGGAGTTGGACGGCCCCTTCCACGAGGGCGGGGACTGGGAGGGGTGGCTCGTCCGGGAACTCTGGAGCCTTCGCACCGGGCACGGTCCCGTGGAGCCTGTCCGGGCCCGGATCTCCCGTTCCTCGGCCACCCGGGGTGCGGTTCCGGTGACCCGCTTCCAGATCGAGGCGGAGGGGTACCAGCGGACCATCGACGTGGAGGAGGCCGCTCCCCGAAGGATCCTGGGGTGGGAGACGTCCACGGGGGAGGTGGCGGAACTCCTGACAACGGAACGCCTGGCCTACTGGAGCCTGAATCGCCTGGGTGACGAAGGGGTGCGGGAGGAGTTGGGATTGAGCCCGGAGGGATTCCTCCCTCCCGGAGGGGGCAGCGCCTGCGCCCTTCCCGAGGCCGACTCGGAACCCCCGGAGGCAAGGACAGGAGGCTGATCCGGACTCCGGAAGGCCCTCCTTCCTTGAACCCAACTTCCCCGGAAGACTACTCGAAGGCCCCTGGCACCGCCCGGTCCATCTCCCGAGCCACGTCCTCGGCGGACCGCTGACTGGAGAGATCCAGCTCGAAATCCGGACGGGGAAGGGGGGTGAGCTTCGTTCGCAGTTCCCGGATTTCCCTTCCGGAGAGGCCCAGCCCCTCCAGCCCTTCCCGGGACACCCCCTGGACGCCCGCCCGGGGCTGGATCCCGTCGTCGTCGGAAGGCTCCACCAGGCGGGAGAGAGCCTCCAGCTCCCCCCGGCTCATGGCGCTCCCCATGAGGTCATAGTCCACCCACGCCTCGTAGCTGATGGGCGCCACCCGCTTCAGGATCCCCGCCATGACCCGGGCGAAGGCCTGGATCTCCCATTGGGCGTGGGGGTCGACCCGGAGGGTGAGGAAGTGGAGGAGATTGTGGAGGTCGATCTTCCAGTACCACTGGGTATAGGTGGAGAGGGGAAGGTCGATCCGGGCCAGCTCCCGGGCCACATCCTCCTGAAGGAGCCATTGATAGGCCGCCGCCGCTTCGTCGCGGGAACGGTTCCAGCGTCGCACCGCCTGCTCCCAGAGCTCCAGGGCCGCAGCTTCGGACCGGCGCCCCTGGTTGTTGGCCTCGCTCTGGAGGGCGAAGTGTTCCGGCGCAGGCCGATAGAAGAGGAGGGGCATGAGGGAGTAACGGCCGCTGTACTCGTTCACCGAGGCTGTGCGATGACGGATCCACTGCCGGGCGACGAACATGGGCATGGCGCAGTGGAATTTGAGCTCCACCATCTCCGAGGGGGTGCTGTGCCGATGGCGTCGGAGGTACCGGATCAGTCCACGGGTCGCCGAGCGTTGCCGGGTCCCGTAGCCGTAGCTGACCCGGGCGGCCCGCTCCACATCCTCGTCGGAGCCCATGTAGTCCACAAGGGAGACGAATCCGTGATCCAGGACCGGGAAATACCCGCCGAGGATCTCCTCGGCGGCGGGGGTGGTGGGACGTCGGGTCTCCATGAGGGGCCGATCGCTGGCAGCGGGACAGGGGATGACGGGCTCAGGGGTCGGGCGGCGCGATCCCTGTGCGTCACCCGACCCCGGGAATAAAGGGACTGGACCGAGACGAGGCAACCACGGGACGCCGGGCCCCTTGATGGGGGCTTGCATTCCGCGTCCCCGGGCTCAGTCTCCGGCGGGGGGAAGCGTCTTGCCGCCCTCCGACCCCGAACCCTTCCCTTCCTCCTTCCGGAAGGGGGCCTTCGCCACCACCTTCACTCCGTCGATGGTGGTATCCAGGAGGGAGGTTACCGACTCCACTGCGGACTCACTCACATCCCGGGCAGCGTGAAGCGCACCCGTGACCGCGGCGGAGGCCGCGTCGGAACCCGAGACACCCACTTCCTTGGCGGTGGCGATGGCTCCGGAGATGGCTCCCCGGGCCACGGCGACCACATCGCCACCCACCTGGGCGGTCCCACGGACCAGCCCGCGGGCGGTGCCCTCCACCGCCTGGAGGGTGTCCTCTCCGATTTCGTTCGCCCCCCGGACCGTGCCCTGCATGGCGTTCTTGGCGGTGGATGCCAGATCCGAGCCCACGTCCCGGGCGCCCCGGATCGCTCCGGTGGCCACTCCGGCCGCAGCATCCGCCACCGAAATGGCCAGGTCTCGGGTCCCCCGGATGGCCCCCTCGGCGGCGTTCATCACGGTGGAGCCCGCATCGGTCCCCACCTCGCGGGTCCCCTGGATGGCCGCACGCACGGTGTCACTCAGGACGCCGGCGGTCACGGTGCCCACCTCACCCACACCCCGGACGATTCCGATGACCGTCCCCTTCACGACGTTCCCGGCGGAAGCCCCCACCTGCTGGGCCGCTTCCAGCGCCCCCTGGACCACGTCCGCCGTCACGGAGGTGACCTCCTTTGCCACGTCCCCGACGCCCTTCAGGGCGGTGACCACCGCTCCGCGGGCTGTGGTCACGGCGGTGCCCACCACATCTCCCGCCCCCTTGATGGTACCGACGAGGCTTCCTTTGACTTTGGATCCGATCTCTCCGAGCGCCATGATTCGAACTCCTTCATCCAGGATTGACTGGGCAGAGAGTCAGTCGGCTGTGCTGAGTCCCGATTCAGCGATTCGACACTCACCACGCCCGTAGCCCCCTGATCTACAAGGCTACCAGGGAGTCGAGGCGAAGTTTCGGCTCGGCCATGGATGACGTCCCCTCCGCCCGGTGATACATTCCCGGCGCCGACGGTTTCGGCGCTCCCCCACCCTCCATCGTCGACCTATCCATGAATGATCTCCTCCTTCGGGCCCTCCGACGCGAAACCCTGGACCGCACCCCCGTCTGGTTCATGCGCCAGGCCGGCCGCTCCCTCCCCCGCTACCACGACCTGAAGGGAGACCGGGATCTCCTGGAGGTGACCCGGGACCCGCGCCTGGCCGCGGACATCACCATGCTCCCGCTGGACTACTTCCCCGTGGATGGGGCGGTCCTCTATGCCGACATCTCCACCATCTTCCTGGGCGCCGGGATCCCGGTGACCATCGAGAAGGGGCTGGGCCCGGTGCTCCCCCATCCCTACGATTCGGCGGAGACCATCCGCTCCCTCCGTCCCTTCGATCCCCGGGACACCCTGGACTTCGTCATGGAGACCCTGGGCATCCTCAAGGCGGAGCTGGACATCCCGGTCCTGGGGTTCATCGGGGCGCCCTTCACCCTCATGACCTACATGGTGGAGTCCCCCCGCTCCAAGGAACGGCACGGGACCAAGGCCTTCATGTGGAGGGAGCCGGCGCTCTGGGACGACCTCATGTCCTACTGGTCCGAGCACCTCATCGACTTCGGGAAGGCGCAGGTGGAGGCGGGTGCCGCATGCATCCAGCTCTTCGACTCCTGGGCCGGGGTCCTCCACCCCGACGACTACCGCCGTTCCGTCCTCCCCTACTCCAAGCGGATCCTGGACGGACTGAAGGCCGCCGGGGTTCCCACCATCAACTTCGCCACCGGGAACCCGGCCCTCCTCCCCCTCATGGCAGAAGCCGGGGGAGACGCCGTGGGGTTGGACTGGCGGGTGCGCCTCGATGAGGGGTGGGCCACGGTGGGACACCACCGGGCCGTCCAGGGCAACCTGGATCCCATCGCCCTCCTGGCCGGAGAAGAGGTGGCCCTGGCTCGGGCCGACGAGATCCTCCAGGCCGCGGCCGGTCGACCGGGGCATATCTTCAACGTGGGACATGGCCTCCTCCCCCAGACCGACCCGGCGGTGGTTCGCGCGGTGGTGGATCATGTTCACGGAACGAAGCTGTCGGAGCTCCGGGGAGACGGCTGAACCGGAGAACTCCCGTCCAGGTGGACCCGGGACCGGGGCCAGGGGTAGCCGGGGTCCAGTCGTCTGGAGCGCCCGACCACGCGTCCCGGTTCACGGCGCCCCCATCCACGCCCCGTACCCCCTTCCCTTCGAGACCATGACTCCGCCCTCCCCCAAGAAGACCGGCATCCTCGTCCTCAATTTCGGAGAGCCCGAGGAGCCCACCGCCGAGCATGTCGTTCCGTTCCTGGAACGGATCTTCCACGCCAATGCCTCGCTGGAGGACCACACCACCGAGGAGGAGCGTCGGGCCCGTTCGCGCCAGCTCGCGGAGCGACGGGCACCGGGACTCATGGCCGAGTACGAGGAGATCGGAGGATCCCCCCTGAACGAACAGGCTCGGGCGGAAGCCCGGGGCCTCGAGGCGGAGCTCCGCCGCCGGGGGTACGACGTGAAGGTCTACTCCGGTTTCCAGTATACCACGCCCCTCGTCGCCGACGCGGTGCGGGAGGCCCAGGCGGATGGGGTGGAGCACCTCATCGGGCTCCCGGTCTACCCCCTCTGCGGATACTCCACCAACGTGGGCGCCCTGAACGACGTCCAGCGCGCCATTGACCGACTGGAATGGTCGGATGTGACCTTCGAGGGAATCACGGGCTGGCACCGCCACCCCGGATACCTCCGGATGCGGGCGGACACGATCCGCCGCACGGTAGAGGCGGCGGGGCTGGATCTGAACCACCCCCGGACCCGGCTCGTCTTTTCCGCCCACGGAACCCCGAAGAAGTACCTGGACGCGGGGAGCGGCTACGGACGATATGTGGACGAATTCTGCCGGGAGGTGGCGGACCTCCTGGGGGTGGAGACCTTCGAACTCGGCTTCCAGAACCACTCGAACCGGGGCGTGGAGTGGACCCAGCCCGACGTGGAGAAGGTCATCCAGACCGTCGACGCCGACACGGTGGTCGTGGACCCGGTCTCGTTCATGCATGAGCAGTCCGAAACCCTGGCCGAGCTGGACCATGACCTGAGGGAGGACGCGGAGAAACGGGGCCTCGCCTTCCACCGTGTCCCCGTCCCCCACGACGACCCTCGGTTCCCGGTGGTGCTGGCGGACCTCATGGAGCCCTTCCTCTCCGGCGAGGCCAGTCCCATCGGCTTCCGCTACGGTCGTTGCCGCTGCCGGCCCGAGGCCAACACCCTCTGCCTCAACTCCCTCCCTCGGGAGGAGGCGGCCCCCCGTCCGGAGGCCTTGGCACCGACGCGCTGATCCCGGGGAATCAGCGCAGGCTCACCCCAGGGAACGGTCCCGTCGGATTCGACGAGATGGCCGGCCCTGGTGGCGAACTGGCGGCGAACCGCCGGGACCGTCAGCGGCCGGAGGTTCCGGCGGAAAGGACATCCGCCAGTTCCCGGGCCCGGGCGAGCCGTCCGGGGATCCCCACCCGGGACTCGTAGTTGGTGGCCAGATGGATGCCCTCGGGGAGGGTCATGCCATCCAGGGCCACCCAGCTACGGTCCCAGGAGGGGACCTGGGTTCGTCCCACCGCAAGCACACGGGCGTCGCACCCGGTGGCCCCCAGGAATTCCCGGCGGGCGATCTCACCCAGCTCCTCGTCTTCCAGCTCCAGCGCCCCCGGGTCCCGAGCCCCTCCCAGAAAGGCGGTATAGACATCCTTCCGGTCCAGGGCGCTGGCGTTCCAGGTGACCCCCCGGGTCCGGAGCCCCTCGCCGTAGCTGACCTGGTATCCCAGGCCGTGAAGGAGCCGCTCGCCGGCCAGGTGGACCATGACCAGACGGTTGTACCGGAGCCGGAGGAGTCGCTCCTCCACCCCGGGGGCCTGCCGGCGGAGGAGACACGCCGCCCCCGCCGCCGGAAGGGTCAGGACCACGTGCGAGCATTCCAGGGACTCCCCATCCCCCGTCCGTAGTAGCCAACCCGAGCCACCGCTGCGCTCCAGGTCCTTCACCGGCGAGTTCAGGGAAACCCGTTCCCGAATCCTCTCCAGCATGGCGTCGGTGAGGTCCGCCATTCCGCCCTGGAAGGAGACGGCAGGGGGAGCGGCCCCCCGATTGAAGGAGCCCCGTAAGAAGGCCCAGAGGATGCTTCGGGTCACGCCGAACCCCTCCATGGTCTCCGCCAGGGAATGGCGCACGTACATCTCCCCCGGATCAGAGCCGTAGAGCCCCCCGAAGAGGGGCCCCATGAGGTTCTCGTACGCCTCCCGTCCGAACTTCCGGATTAGGAACGCGCCCACGGTCTCCTGGGGATCGAACCCCCGGGTGAGGGGCTCGCGGAGGAGGCGAAGCTTTCCTCCAGGGGACAGGAGGTCCGTGCGGAGGAGGTCCTGGGCCGTGAAGGGAACCCGGCGGAGTCGTCCCCCCCGGAGTACGAAGAGGGGGAGTTCAGGAGGCACGGAAACCACCTGCTCCTCCAGACCCAGGGACCGGATCAGCCCGGCGATGGTGGGGGTCACACGGGTCCGCTGGGGCCCGTGGTCCAAGACCCGTCCCTCCACCCGGGAGGACCGGATCACCCCGCCGGCCCGGGAAGATGATTCCAGGATCCGGAAGGGAACCCCTCGCTCCTCGAGGAAGTTGCCCAGGGAAAGGCCGGTGATTCCGGCGCCCACGATGCCGATCATGCCGCCATACCGATCATGAGGAGGGAAGCCCGATCATTCCGTGCCGCGGTCATTGAGCGTCCGTTCCTCGGGAGAGGGAGAGGCTGGGAAAAGGGAGCGCCCTCGCCGGGGGACCACCCGCTTGGGGGCCGCCTCCCTGGAGGGGCTCAGACCCTGAATCTCCCCTGAAACTCTCAAGATTTCAAGGAACCGGACCTGTCTGCGTCCGGCCGTCCCCGGATGGAACGGGCTCAGGCAGGAGGAAATCCACCCCCTCCCGTCGAGCCAGGGATACGAAGGCCCAGACGCTGCCTCGGTAATTCTCCACCCCCTCGGGAATGCCGTGGGAACGGAGCATGGCGTCATTGGCCCGGGTGGTGGCCTGGCTCACCGGGCCCACGGCATCGGCCCAGTAGGCCGCGATCGCCGCCAGGTCCCGCCGCACCCCGGGGAGCCGCTCTTGACTCAGGGCCCAGGCGGCATCGGGATCCACCCGCCCGAGAGCGCTGATCAGCTGGCGCTGGAGAAAGAGGGCACCCGCGTAACGAACCTGCGGATCCGGGGCCTCCAGCGTGACCAGATAGGCAAGGATGTTGGCGTCGGACTCCCGGGCAACCCCCCTCTGGTGGGCCATCTCATGGGCCATCTCCTTCCCCCGCAGCGCCCCGGGAAGATCGGCCAGCACCAGGGCCTCCGCCGTGTAGGGGAAGTACATCCCGGCCACGCCGAAACGCTTCACCACGGGCGTGGCTGAAAAGGACTTGGGGTCCCCGAACCGCCTCGTCATCCGGGGATCCAGTCCCCAGCGCTCCACCGCCCTCTCCCACCCCTGGTGGAGGGCCGGGAGAACGGCCCCCGGGGGTACGGATGGCGTGGGAACCCCGGTGTCCTCGACGCCATGAAGGGCACGATAGAGGACGTTGCCTGATTGGACGGACCGGGCGGCCAGGGCCCGAAGCTCCGCGGTGGGGACCTCTCCGGCGCTGGTGATCCCCAGTTGCGCCTCCACCCCTGGACGGGCGTATTGGAACCCCCAGAGAAGGTAGAAGAGGAAGAGGAGAACCCCCGCATCCTGGGCCAGTCGGAGTCCTCCCCGGGCCAGGGTCCGGGGGAAACCGTCCGCTCCCCGACGTAGCTGGAGGAGCCCTCGGCCGATTCCGACCCCCTGACGGGCCAGCACGATCACCACCACGGCTTCCGCCAGGGAGATGGGGACCGCCCCGGTGAGGCGGGAAAGACCCCGGGTCAGGGCCGGGATGGGACCCTGCCCCACCAGGAATTCGGCGGCCCCTGGAGACCGGGAAAGGAGATGGAATGCCGCCAGGGCCCCCAGCCCCAGCCCGATCCCGGTGAGACGCCGGGCGAGGTGAAGGGGCGGACGGCCGTCTGCGGAGCCGGGGGGGGGCGTCACTTCATCCGCCGATACCACTCCACCCACTCATCCCTTCGCTCGGCCGGTCCGACCCTCGGCTCCGCCCGTGCCTCCGCGAGGAGGGCCTCCACCTCCGCCACCTCCCGGGGGGCCGGGGAGATCCATTCCAGGGTGCCGTCGTCCCGGACGATGTAGTCGTCCTCGATGCGGACGCCGATGTTGATGAAGCGCTGGAAAGCGGGACGAATGGCCTCGATGGTCCGCTGATTGGCCGGCGTGTCGGGAATCACCTCTTCCAGGAGGTTGGGGCGGACATACACCCCAGGCTCCAGGGTGAAGGCGACGCCAGGCTGCAGCACCGGTGGCCAGGGGTCATGGACGTCCAACCCGATGCCATGTCCCAGACCGTGCATGTAGTAGAGACGGAGCTGGGGGATCGCCTGGCCCCCCGGCCCTTCGAAGGTGGCATTGGGGGCCTCGATGAGGCCCAGCTCCGCCAGCCCCCGGGCCAGGACCGAATCCGCCACCTGGTTCAGCTCCGCCACGGAGACCCCGGCGGCGGCTCGGGCCTCGGCGGCCGCCTGGGCGTCCCGGACCAGCTGGTAGATCGCTCGCTGCTCATCGGAAAACCGACCGTTCACCGGATAGGTCCGGGTCACGTCGGCGGCATATCCCCCATAACTGGCCCCGATGTCCACCACCACCACGTCCCCATCCTCCATGAATCGGTCATTGGCGTTGTAGTGGAGAATGGTGGAGTTGGGGCCGGACCCCACGATGGATGCGAAGGCGGGGCGTTCGGCCCCATAGCGGCGGAAGGTGTACTCCACCAAGGCCTGGATCTCGAACTCGTTGTGTCCCGGAGCCAGGGCCCGGGCCACCTCCCGATGCGCCTCCACGGTGATGGCGGTGGCCTTCCTCAGGAGATCCTGCTCCGCTTCGGACTTCACTCCCCGGAGGTGGTTCACCTCGTCGTTCACCGGGACCAGCTCCAGCTGCGGGAGTTGGGCCAGGAGGGAGAGGAATCGCTGCGTGACGTCATCCCGCAGAGGGGCGGCAGGCTGGTAGTTCCCGACGATATGGAGCCGGGCGCCGGCGCGGAGCCTCCGGTTCAGGAACCCGGGGAGCTCCTGGATCGCCCTCCCCCGGATTCCCGTGGCAGCCTGGGCACCGTCGGGACCCACCCGGTACCCCTCCCATGTCTCCGTCGCCGGGTCCCGGGGATTCACGAAGAGGATCTCCTCGATCCCGCCGTCGCGGACCACCATGGCCAGGGCCGCGTTGGTCTCCCTGAACCCGGTGAGGTAGCGGAAGAGGGAATTCTGGTGGAAAGCGATGTAATCCTGGGGAGGCGCGGCGCTCCCCATGGCCAGGATGATCCCATCCCCCACGACGGCCGCCAGGGCCGCCCGCCGTCCCTCGAATTCCTCGTGGGCGATCTGAGCGGAAAGGGGGTGGGCAATGGCCAGGAGAAGGAGGACGAATCGCAGCGACTGGAGCAGGCGAAGGAACACGGGAGGGTCAACCGGAGTGGAAGCTGGAAGGAGGCACGATCCCTGAGGGGGAGAATCAGGAAACCTGAGTAGAGGCTCCGTCTCCCCCGCGGGGATATTATTCTTGTTTCCCCAGAGCGATGCCGACAGTTCCCTGGCGCGGAGGGCACATGACCTCATCACGTTCCACCCTTCTCCCCCTTCTTCGGGGGGGGATGCTGCCCTTTCTCCTGCTTCTGGCCCTGGGCGCACCCACCGTCGGGACTCCGGCAACGGTTCACACCGGCCCCGTCCTGGGGCAGGTCTCCGACCGGTTCGGCGAGCGCCCCCGCATCGATGGGGATCGCTTGCTGGAAGACCAGAGGATCCTGGCCCACGACTCCATGGAAGGTCGTCGCACCGGCACCCCGGGGATCGAACGGGCCCGGCGCTTCCTGAGCCGGGCCATGGAGGAGCGGGGGCTGGGATTAGTGGATGGCCAGCGAACCCGGTCCTTCGAGTTCGTCGCCCGCCAGGACGGGGCCACATACCAGGGCGTGAACTTCCATGCCCTGGTCCCGGGGACAACGCATCCGGATCGGTTCATCGTGGTATCGGCCCACTACGACCACCTGGGAATCCAGAACGGCGATATCTTCAACGGGGCCGACGACAATGCGTCGGGGACGTCAGCCATCCTGGCCCTGGCCGATTGGTTCAGCCGGAACCTCCCCCGACATTCTCTGCTCTTCGTCGCCTTCGACGCCGAGGAGATGGGGCTCCAGGGTGCCCGGGCCTTCATCCAGGACCCCCCGGTCCCCCTCGACCGCATCGTGATGAACGTCAACCTGGACATGGTGAGCCGGAGCGAGGCAGGGGAGCTCTACGCCGTAGGCACGCATCACTACCCCTTCCTCAGGCCCCTGGTGGAGGAGGTGGCCGCTGCCTCGTCCATCTCCCTACTCATGGGCCATGACCGGCCCGACCTTCCCCCCGGAGAGGACTGGACCATGGCGTCGGATCACGGGCCCTTCCACCAGGCGGGGATCCCCTTCCTCTACTTCGGAGTGGAGGACCATCCGGGATACCACGACCCCACCGACGTGGTGGAGGACATCACACCGGGCTTCTACGTTGAAGCAGTGGAGACCATCCTGGACTTCATCCTCCTGGCCGATCGGCGGGGAGAGCGCATCATGGACGCCCGATCCGGAGGCACCGGATGACTCCGTACCATCTCCCGCATCCGAAGCCGCGACCAGGACATCGACTCGGAGATCGACGGCGTTCCCCCTTTCGTCCTGGGGTCCGTTGGCCATTCCCACCGGACGTCCCCGCCGGAATCCTTCCCCTGGTCCTCCCCCTGCTTCTCTTCGTGGCGGGGTGCGACTTCATTACCGCCGAATCCCCCCTCGCCCTCTCGGCGTCCCTCGAGGCGGATCAGCTTTCCCTGGTCGCAGGCCAGACGGTGCGATTCTCCGCCGAGGGAACAGGAGACCGGCTGGGCGCACTGGTCCTGAATTTCGGCGACGGAGGACAGCAGACCAGTGAAGCCGGCGGCGCCCGTCGGGCCAGTCTGGAGGTGGAATGGGTCTACGAGGACCCGGGTATCTATTTGGCGGGACTGGAAGTGATCGAGTTCAACGGAGCCCGGGCTTCCGCCTTCCTGGAGATCACCGTCATTCCCTCCGCGGAGCCGTGACCGATGTCCGGATCCGACCCCTGGGAGAGGCCGACATGGAGGTCTTCCTCACCCTGGTGGACGCCCACGCCGACTTCGAACAGATGGATCGGCCCTCTCCCACGGCTCGCCACCGCCTGGTCCGGGACGGGCTGGCGAACCCTCCTCGCTACGCCGCCTTCCTGGCCACCATCGACGGGAAGGATGTGGGATACGCCATCACCTTCGAGGCCTATTCTTCCTTCCTGGCTCGCCCCACCCTCTTTCTCGAGGATATCTTCGTCCTGGATGCATACCGGGGACGGGGATTCGGAGGCACCATGTTCCAGTACCTGGTCGAGGAAGCCGTGCGCCGGGGCTGCGGTCGCATGGAGTGGATGGTCCAGGACTGGAACGACGGAGCCATCCGCTTCTATGAACGCCGAGGAGCCATCCAGCTCTCCGAGTGGCACACCTATCGGATCGACGCCGAGACCCTGGTCCAACTGGCCGCCGCCGGTGATGGCGGCAGGACGCCCGTTCCCGATGTCCATTCCTGACAGCCAACCGTGATCCACGCACCGGACCGACACCCACCAACCCCATCGAGGAACCTCTCATGACCAACGGTCGCTTCCACGTTCCCTTCCCGGACAACGAGCCGGTCCTGGACTACGCCCCCGATTCCCCCGAACGCGACTCCTTGGGCCGGTGGCTCGCCGCTCAGGACGATGTGGTACGGGACGTCCCCCTCATCATCGGCGGACGGGACGAGAAGGGGGAGGGCACCTTCACCCAGTTCTCTCCCCATCGGCGGCATCGCGAACTGGCCCGTGTCCAGGCTGCCGGAACTCCGCAGGTGGAGTCGGCCATCCAGGCGGCCGGGAGCGCACGGAGCGAATGGGGCACCATGCCCTTCCAGGACCGGGCCGCCATCTTCCTGAAGGCGGCGGAACTCATCTCCGGTCCCTATCGGGACGTGCTCAATGGCTCCACCATCCTGGGACAGTCCAAGTCGGTGATCCAGGCGGAGATCGACGCCGCCTGCGAACTCATCGACTTCCTCCGCTTCAACGTCCACTTCGCCGAAGCCATCTACGAGGGCCAGCCCCATTCCTCCGAGGGCGTCTGGAATCGGCTGGAGTATCGTCCCCTGGAAGGCTTCGTCCTGGCCATCACCCCCTTCAACTTCACCGCCATCGGGGGTAACCTCCCCGCAGCGCCGGCGATCATGGGGAACGTGGTGCTCTGGAAGCCGTCGGAGAAGCAGGCCCTCTCGGCCTACTACACCATGGAGGTTTTCCGGGAAGCGGGCTTACCTGATGGGGTGATCAACGTCGTTCACGGAGACGGAGCGGCCATCTCCGACGTGGCCATGGCCCACCGGGATTTCGCCGGCCTCCACTTCACCGGATCCGCCGGGGTCTTCCGGTCCCTCTGGAAGAAGGCCGGCGACCAACTGGGACGCTACCGTACCTACCCACGGATCGTCGGGGAGACGGGAGGAAAGGACTTCGTGGTGGCCCACCCCTCCGCCGACGTGGATGCCCTGGTGGTGGCCCTGGGGCGGGGCGCCTTTGAGTATCAGGGACAAAAGTGCTCCGCCGCCTCCCGGGCCTACATTCCCCGATCCCTCTGGCCCGAGGTGCGGGACGGGCTGGTGGCCCTGGCGGAGGAGATCACCATGGGGAACGTGGAGGACCTTTCCACCTTCATGGGGGCCGTCATCGACGGGGGCGCCTTCAAGAAACACCAGGACGCCATCGAGGCGGCCCGGGCCGCCCCGGGGGTGGAGATCCTGGTGGGAGGGGGAACCGATGACGCGGAGGGCTGGTTCGTCGAACCCACCGTGCTGGTCACGGACGACCCCCGGTACGACACCATGGAGCGGGAACTCTTCGGGCCCATCCTCACCATCCACGTCTACGACGACGCCCGCTGGGCCGAGACCCTGGAGCTCGTGGACACCACCAGCCCCTACGGCCTCACCGGTGCCGTCTTCTCCCAGGACCGACGTGCGGTCCGGGAGGCTGCCCGGACCCTCCGCAACGCGGCTGGAAACTTCTACATCAATGACAAGCCCACGGGCGCCGTTGTGGGCCAGCAGCCCTTCGGTGGCGCCCGGGCATCGGGAACCAATGACAAGGCGGGCTCCCACCTGAACCTCCTGCGGTGGGTCTCTCCTCGGGTCCTGAAAGAGACCTTCGACCCCCCCACCGACTGGCGCTATCCCCACATGGGGGGGTGAGGAAGAGGGCCGCCCCGGACACGGCCCGCCGGAGGGGACCTAGCCCCCGATCCGGTACTCCCGGGGCGGTGCCTTCCCCATGAGGTGCTCCACGAAGTAGTCCCAGGTGCGGCGAACGGCGTAGGGCTCGTTGGCGTAGCCATGGCCCCGGTTCGGCAACACCAGGAGGTCGAAGTCCTTGTTGGCGTCCACCAGGGCATCGATGAGGAGGAGGGTGGTATTGGGGTGGACGTTGGTGTCCATGGTCCCGTAGCTCAGGAGGAGCCTTCCCCTGAGATTCTCCGCCAGGAGGTGATTCGCCTGGTTCTCGTAGGAGTCGACGCCGTCCTCGTCCACCGTGAGGAGCCCCTGGTACTTCTCCCCCCAGTAGTAGGTGTATCCCCGGTTGTCGTGATTCCCAGCTCCCGACACTCCCACGTGGAAGAAGTCCGGATGGCGAAGCAGGGCCGCAGCCGTGGCGAACCCGCCTCCGGAGTGGCCGTAGATCCCCGCCCGATCCAGGTCGATCCAGGGGTGCCGGGAAGCCAGTTCCCGCATGGCCGCGATCTGGTCCGGGAGGCCGTTGTCTCCCATGTCCCCATAGTACGCGGTGTGAAACGCCTTGGATCGGAGGGGAGACCCCAGGGCATCCACCAGGACCACGATGAATCCCAGTTCCGCCAGGGCGTGGGCCTGGCCCCGTCGGCTCACGGCGTACCCCCGGGTCCCCACGCTTCCGGTCTGGGGGCCGGGGTAGATGGCGTTCACCACCGGATAGCGCTTCTCGGGATCGAAGTGGGAGGGTCGGATGAGGAGGCCGTAGACGTCGGTGACGCCGTCTCTCCCCTTGGCCCGGAAGGACTCGGGAGGTCTCCACCCGAGCAGCTCCAGCTCGCTGACATCCGCATCTTCCAGGAGCCGGACCGCCCCACCGTCCCGCGTCCTCCGAAGGGTGGTGACCGGAGGCACCTCCACCGTGGACACGCGGGCCACGAAGAAGGCGCCGGAAGGGGTCAGGGTGATCTCGTGATCTCCGGACTCGCTGGTGAGGCGGGTGAGCCCCGACCCGTCCAGCCCGACCCGGTAGAGGTGTCGGTGGTAGGGGTCCTCTCCCGCCTCCCGTCCCACCGCAGTGAAGTGGAGGGTGCCTGCTTCCGGGTCCACACGGGTCACGTCCAGGACATTCCAGTCCCCTCCGGTGATCCGGTTCTTCAGGGCGCCCGAGTCCAGGTCATAGAGGAAGAGATGCCCCCATCCGTCCCTCTGGGAGAACCAGAGCACCTCCCTGCGTCCATCCAGGACCCGCCAGTTGGGGACGCCGCCCGAAGCCACGTGGGATTCGAAGAAGATGGGATGGCTCTCCTCCAGGACCGTTCGCACGGCCCCGGTCTCGGGGTCCGCTACCCTTAGGGTGGCGGTTCGATAGTCCCGGGATACGGACACGAAGGCCAGCCGGCTCCCATCGCGGCTCCACTCCACGTCGGCCCAGTCCTGGCCCCGGGCGAGTCCGCAACAGGAGGAGGTCCGCTGGTGATCGGGGGGCGTCTCCAGGGGGACCACCCGGCGATCCTCCAGGTGGATCACCACCCGCTCCAACATGGGAACCACCGAGTCCCCCGGGAGGGCATAGGGCCAGGCCACATGCTCCGGGCGGGGCTCGGCGGTGCGCAGGAGGTGCATCTCCTCCACCCCTCGCTCATCCAGACGGTAGGTGGCGATCCTCCTGGAATCCGGGGACCAGAGAAGGATGGGCATCTCGGTCCTCCGCCATCCCTGGGAATCGGAAGCGTACCCGTAGCGCTCCTCACCATCGGTGGTGAGGCGGATCTCCTCACCCTCCTCCGAGTCGAAGACCCAGAGGTCATGGTCCCTGCGGAACGCCGTGTATCGTCCGTCGGGCGAGGTCACCCCGGCCGGGGGCCGGACCGGCTCCCCCACCTCGTCGCATTCGTAGCCCCCCAGGTCGCAGCGGAACCGGGTCCCCTCCACCTCCACCTCCACCTCCACTCCAGGGTTGAATCGATGGAGGGACGTGAGGGGCAGCTGCCACGCTTCAAAGGAACCGTTCGCGGCCCGGCTAAGGGCAGCGGAGAGCCGGGAATGATCGAAGGCGGGCTCCCGTACCCCCCGTTCCGGATCCACCGCCACGAACTCGAATCCTCCAGGCACCCGGACCCGGTACCAGAAGCGGTCTCCTTCATGGAAGACGGGGGAAACCTGGGCCCGGAAGAGCCGTGTCTCCAGGTTGCCGGAGAGGAAGGCCTCGGCGCGCTGGTAGTCGGCGGCGGTGAGCTGTCCACCGGGGATCGGGTCCACCTGTGCCAGAAGGGCCGAGGGGACCACCAGCAGGAGTCCCGCCGCCAAGACGAGGCGGAAGAAGCGGAAAGAGGAGGAAGGATGGGTCATGCGCCAGCTCCGGTCTGACCGGGATCCGGCCGGAGCCGAACCGCGTGGACGTGGACGTAGACGTGAGACGTAGACGTGAAGTGGGATGTTGGGTTGGCACGGAGATCTCCCCAGACAATTCAGGGGAGATCAGGGAGGCGTTCGTGCGGCCCGGGTCACCTCCAGGAGACGACGGATCTGCTGCAGAAGGGCCTCGGGAGTGAAGGGCTTGGGAAGAAAGGCCGCCCCCCCCTCCTTGAGGCGATCCTCGATCTCCGCCTCTTCCGGATAGCCCGACATGAAGAGAACCGGAAGATCAGGTCGAAGGCGTCGGGCCTGAAGGGCGAGCTCCTCTCCGCTCATTCCAGGCATTTTCACATCGGTGAGGAGAAGGTCGACGGGAATGGCAGGATCCCGGATGGCCGCCAGCGCCGAGGCCGGCGTTGCGAAGGGACGCACATCGTATCCCCCCCGGTTCAGGATGCGTCCCGCCATCCGGCGGACGCTCTCCTCGTCCTCCACCACCAGTACATGGCCCTGGCTAGGCACCGGGACTGGGGTCGCTGACGCCTCCTCCGGGGTGATCTCGAAGCCGGTTGGGGAAACGGGCAGGAACACCCGAAAGGTGGTCCCTGCGCCCATCCGGCTGTCCACCACCACCTGGCCGCCGGCCCGGGTGACCACCCCGTATACAGTGGCGAGACCAAGCCCGGTCCCTTTCCCCACCGGCTTCGTGGTGAAGAAGGGATCAAAGATGCGAGAGACCACCTCGGGGTCGATTCCGGTTCCTCCGTCCACCACCGACAGGACCACGTACTTCCCCGCCGAGAGCTTCGGGTGCTGGAGTCGGGCCTCTGTCGCGGTGAGGTTCCGCAGCGAAGTGGAGATACAGAGAGTTCCTCCTTCGGGCATGGCGTCCCGGGCGTTCAGGGTCAGGTTCATGATGACCTGCTCCATTTCTCCGGAATCCACCACCACGGGGGGAAGGTCCGGTGTCAACTCCGTCCTGAGATGGATATGGTCGCCCATGAGACGAAGGAGCATGCGCTGGATCCTGTCCACCACCTGGTTCAGGTCCTGGGGGCTGGGCCGGGTCACCTGGCGGCGGGAGAAGGCCAGGAGCTGACGTGTGAGGGCGGACCCCCGGTCTCCCGCCTCCCGGATGGCCTCCAGACTCTCCCTCATCTCCGGCGGAAGATCATCGGAGATGAGGAGCCGGGCTTCGCCGGAGATCACGGTGAGGAGATTGTTGAAGTCGTGGGCCACGCCTCCCGCCAGCCGGCCCACAGCCTCCATCTTCTGGACCTGGCGCATCTGCTCCCCCAAACGCCGGCGCTCCGTCACATCCTCCGCAAGCACCTCCAGCGTGGGGCGGCCCTCTCCCAGGAAGGAGCTGGCCGTGAGGCGGACGAAGATCTCCTCCCCGTCACCCCGGGTCCACTTGGCCTCCCGCCCCATCACCGTCCCCTCCCGCTCCGCATCCTCCAGGAGTTCCTCCCAGGAGCGAGGATCCAGAAAGAGTTCTGCCGCCGTCCGACCGGGTCGGTCCGGGGTCCACGTCTCTCCGAGGATGGCTTCCAGCGCCGGATTCCACTCCAGGATCAGTCCGTTCCCGGTGGTGAGGAATACGCCAAAGGGGGCGTGCCGGAGAATGGACTCATATCGGTCCTTGGCCCGCCGGACCTCCTCGGCCCGCTCCCTCTCCTCGGTGACGTCGGACATGATCCCCACCACCCGGACCGGCTGGCCGCCCTCGGTCCGGACCACGTACCCCCGGTCCAGAATGCGCCGGATGGAGCCGTCATAGCGCTCCATGGGGTACTCCTGGATCCAGATGGAATCCCCGCTCTCCAGGGCCTGCTCCAGGCTCAGTCGTACCCGGGAACGATGAGGTTCCGGAATGCGATGGAACCACAGGGCCTCCGTCCCGCTGACCTGCGAGATGGGACCCTCGTCCCCGGTAAAACTCCGCAGGGCCTCATTCCGCTGGACCCGGCCAGCGACGGGATCCCAGTCCCAGATCATGTCACGGGTGGCCCGGAGGACGAGTTCATGCCGCTCCAGGGCCGACGCGAGCTCTTCCTCCGCCTGATCCCGGGCCTCCAGGGTGTGGTTGAGAACCCGGGCTACCTCCTGGAATTCCCGGAGACCCGTCTCCCGCACCCGGACTCCCCGAATCCGAGCGGCTTCCCGTGCCCCCCGCTGGAGTACGTCAAATCCCCGCCGGATGGTCCGGTCGGCTCCAAACAGCCCGAGACTCATGAGAAGGAGGACGGCGAGGCCCACCCCGCTCCGCTCCAACGCCCGGGCCCGCACCGGACCCAGGAGTGCCGCGTGGGGCACCCCGGAAACCACCGTCCACGGGGCCAGGGTGGTCCTGGAATACCCCCAGAGCCGCTCCACATCGTCCAACCCCTCCTGCTCCATCACCCCCCGCTGGCCGGGGGGAGGATCCACTCGGCCTGCAGCGCGATAGTTCGTTCCCACCAGCTCTTCAGGCGCCCGGGAATTGGCCAGCACCATTCCGGAGGAATCCACCACGCTGATCACCGATCCCACGGGCAGTCCCCGGAGGGGGAGCCGCTCCTGGAGGTCGGAGAGGAAGAGCGCCACGGCCACTGCCCCCAGGAAGGCCCCGTCTTCCGCCAGGATGGGGTGGGACAGGACCACCCTCCAATCACCCCCGCCTGCCGCCCCATCGGGTTCGCTGCCCCCTTCGGCAGGAGTCACAACAAAGCCTCCCTCTTCCTGGACCATACGGAACCAGGTCAGCCCCCGGGCGTCGTCGGTCCATCCGCCGAAGTCCGAGGCGGCGCAGGCCGTGGTCCCCCCGGCATCCACCACCCGAAGATCGCCATAGCCCGGAAGGAGCCATCCCACCTCCTCGATCCAGGGGGCGCAGCCGGTGGCATCCAGAGCCCGAACATCGGGGTGCGCCGCCATACGGGTCACGACGCCCCGGGCATCCCCCACCCACCGATCCAGATCCCGAGCCAGGCCATCGGAGAGGTCCACCACTGCCTCCCGGGTCTCCGCAAAGGAGATCCGGTATTCCCGGGCCACTTCAAGGGCGATGAAGCCCAGGACCAGGGCGAGGGCCAGGGTCCCCAGGGCGAGGATCCGGCCGCGAAAGGTAGCAGGCAGCATTCCCATCATCGCCCCAATCTAGGGAAGTGCCCCCCGAAGGGACCATCCCATACCGCCCCCCCGACGCACGCCCAGACCCACTCCCCTACCCACCCAGGATTCCGCCCCCGGATCCCTGGCCTCGCTGCCGGCCATGACCGACCCTTCCTGCACTCTGGATCCTGGCCCGGGCTGGGGGGTCTCCTCCCCTCCACGACTCCCCCCACGCCGTAGCTTCACGGTGTGGGCTCGGGGATGCGTGTATCTCCGGCCAGGGTCGTCGCACCGGATCGGGGGAAACAGGGAGGAAATGCACGATGGGGAGTCTGGACACGGTAGTGGTGGGGGGAGGCCTGGCAGGTCTGGCATGTGCCCGGGACCTGGTGGACGCCGGTCGGTCGGTGGTCCTGCTGGAAGCCTCGGATCGCGTGGGTGGGAGGGTTCGGACCGACGAGGTCGACGGCTTCCGGCTGGACCGGGGGTTCCAGGTCCTCCTCGAGGCCTACCCCGAGTGTCGCCGCCGACTGAACCTGGACGAGCTGGACCTGCGTTCCTTCTACCCGGGAGCGCTGGTGCGCGCTGAGGGGGCATTCCACCGGGTGGCCGATCCCACACAGGAGATGATGGACGCCCTGCGCTCGGTGACGTCACCGGTGGGCTCGGTGGCGGACAAGCTCCGGGTGGCGGTGCTCCGAAAACGGCTGGGGGGCCGCCCGCCGGAGGCCCTCCTGGTCGAGCCGGCGGGGACCACGTGGGAGGAGCTCCAGGACAGTGGATTCTCCCCTCAGATGATGGAGCGCTTCTTCCGGCCCTTCCTGGGCGGAGTGCTGCTGGACCCCACCCTCCAGGTCTCCGCCCGCCTCTTCCGGTTCTACTTCCGGGTCTTCGCCGAGGGCCGGGCCTCGCTTCCCGCCACGGGGATGGAGGCCCTCCCCCGCCAACTGGCTGCGGGGCTCCCTGCCGGAGTCGTCCGGACCGGCACCCGGGTGGCGTACGTGGCGCCGGGGGAAGTCCGCACCACGGACGGCCAACTCCTCCAGGCCCGCTCGGTGGTGGTGGCGGTGGAGGGACCGGAGGCATCCCGTCTCCTGGGGGATCGGGTTCCCGACCCCGGCTCCCGCCCCGTGCTCTGCCTCTATTTCGATGCTCCCGAGCCTCCGGTGAAGGAAGGGATCCTGGTGCTGAATGGAGAGGGGAAGGGACCGGTGAACAACCTTGCCGTCCTTTCCGAGGTGGCCCCGGAGTACGCCCCCCCCGGCCGGGCGCTAATCTCCGTCACCGTCCTTCCCGGCGAGCCCCACTGGCCCTTGGCCGGCGGGACCGTAGACCCCGACGTGGGCGCCATCGAGGCGGGGGTCCGGGCCCATCTCACCGAGTGGTTCGGGGACCAGGTCGGGGAGTGGAGGGCGCTGCCCCACTACCATATCCCCCATGGCCAGCCCCTCCAGACCCCGGAACGGATGGAACCACCCTCCCGTCCCGTCCGCCTGGAGGACGGTCTCTTCGTCACCGGCGACCACCGGGAGAACGCCTCGCTGCACGGTGCCCTGGTCTCTGGCGGACGGGCGGCCAAGGAGGTACTCCGAACTGCGTGAGCCGGCGGGGTGGATGGCGGCGGGTCAGCCACCCCCGGTGACTTCCGCCGCTCCGTGCTTCCCCTCGTCGTGGCTCCATTCCACCTTCCCCGGCTCATTCCAGTCCCACTGGTCCGGGAGCCCCAGGTCCTGGGCGATGCACCCATAGGTGGTCTCGGCCGAGAGGAAGACGCCCGGCACCCCGGCTCCCGGGTGGGTTCCGGCACCCACCAGGTAGAGCCCCTTCACGTCCTCGCTCCGGTTGTGGGGGCGGAACCAGGCAGTCTGGGTGAACTTGGGAATGATGGCGAAGGCGTTCCCGTGGAGGGAGTTGAGTTCGTCGCGGAAGTCCCGGGGATCCATGACGTGGAGAACCTCCAGGTTCTCCCGGAGACCCTCCATCCCCCATTCCTCCAGGAAGTCGATGACCTTGTCGACGAAGGGTTCCCGCAGTTCCTCCCAGTCCAGGCCCGACGCCAGGTTGGCCACGGGGATGAGGACGTACATGCTCTCACACCCCTCCGGCGCCATGGAGGGATCGGTGCGGGTGGGGACGTGAAGGTACATGGAGAAATCGTCGGGGAGGATCTTCCTCTTGAAGATGTCCTCCAGGAGCCCCTTGTAGCGCTCCGTGAGGATGAGGGTGTGGTGCTCCAGGGCCGGATACTGCTTCCGGGTCCCCAGGTAGAGGAGGACGCAGGACATGGCGTAGTCCAGCTTCGCCACCTTCCGATCCGTCCACTTCCTCCGGTGGCGGGGCTCGATGAGGTCCCGGTAGGTGTGCCCCGGATCCCCGTTGGAGACCACGAGGTCGGCGTCGAATCGCTCTCCGCCGGCCTCCACGTGGGTCACGCGGCGGTTCTCCACCCCGATCCGGTTGACCTCCTGCCCGGTCCGGATCTCACCCCCCAGCTCGGTGAAGAGGGTGGCCAGCGCCTCCACCAGCGAGTACATCCCCCCCCGGGAGAACCAGACGCCGCCCCGTCGCTCCAGGTAGGGGATCATGAGGTAGACGGAGGGGGTGTGGAAGGGATTCCCCCCCACGAAGAGCGGGTGGAAGGAGTAGACAAACCGGTGGCGGAAGTCCTTGAAATACCGATTCACCAGCATGGTCACCGGAAGGTAGGCCTCCAGGCGGACCAGGTCGGGGATGAACCCCAGCATGGTCTTCATGTCGCCGAAGGACTTGGAGCCCAGGCGGTCCCCGATGACGCTGTCGTAGATGGGACGGATCTTCCCCATGAAGGCGTCAAAACGGTCGGCGTCCTCGGGGTTGAATTTCGCCATCTGGGCCTTCATCCGGTCCGGGTCCCCCACGTAATCGATGTGGGTGCCGTCATGGAAGTAGATCCGGTAGTAGGGATCCAGGGGCATGAGTTCCACGTAGTCGGAGAGCTTCTTACCCGCCGCCTGGAAAACGGAGTCGATGACGTGGGGGGCCGTGATCAGGGAGGGTCCCATGTCAAAGACGTACCCCCGGTCCTTGAGCTGGTAGGCCCGCCCTCCCAGCTTCTCCCGTTTCTCCAGGAGGGTGACCTGGAGTCCCGCGGCCTGGAGGCGCACCGCCAGGGCGAGTCCGCCGAATCCACTTCCAATGACGACCGCCGTGCGGCCCGAGGGGGAAACATCCATCTGCAACTCCTGGGAAGGACCGCACCGGCGGCTCGAACGCTTGGGAAGCGGGCGAAGGGACGAGACGCAGCGCCGGGTTCGGGCTTCGGCTCGGCATCCTGCCCGCAGAGGGAGACTGCGGTACCCCGGAACGGGGGCACCGCGGGGGGGTCGTGGAGGGGAGGATACCGCTCGGGGTCGTCGGGGTTCCGGGGCTTGCGCGGCGCCGGGCCGCATCTCCGCCATCGATTCCCCCGGCATCAACCTTTCTCAATCCCTGGGCATCCTTCCATCGTCCTTCGACTCCTCCTCCGGGTCCTGGTCAACTCCTTCAGGAGTCGTGGGAGTCGGAGGGGCGCGGCCCCAGGAGGACCGCCACTGGAAGAGGATCCATCAGCTCCGCCACCTTCAGGCGGGCTCCTTGGGTCGTGCTCCCGGTGAATACATCCCGCCAGGGGGAGGGGTGCGGAGCGGCCCCATCCGGGGAAAGGAGTTCCTCGGGGACCTCCACCACCGTGTCCCCCCACTCCCGGGGAAGGGGATGCCCCCCAGGAGGGATCAGGCCCGCCACCAGGCGAGGGACCACGACCATCAGGGCGCGCTCGCCCTGAACCCGGGCGAAGGCCATCACCCTGGGGGCCTGGGATCCGGAGCAGTCCAGGGCATGATACCTCCCCTCCAGGAATAGCGCCGGGTCACGGCGCCGGAGGTCCAGGAGCCGCG
Source organism: Gemmatimonadales bacterium (assembly GCA_007695225.1). Classification (GTDB taxonomy): domain Bacteria; phylum Gemmatimonadota; class Gemmatimonadetes; order Longimicrobiales; family Gaopeijiaceae; genus T3Sed10-66. Next base: position 48,748 of record REED01000192.1, on the reverse strand, counting down.
CGATGAGGTGCTGCTTCACCTGGCCCGAGGGCCATTCGGCCAGGAGTTTCGCCCACCCCTCTCGACCCACCGGAGGGCGGGCCAGGGATTCGACCCGGGGGACGTAGTCCACCGGCCGCCGATTGTCCGGATCCACCAGGCTGAGGTCCCAGAACTCAGTTCCCTGGAAGTGATCGGACACCCCGGGAACCGTCTCCTTCAGGACCACCTGGGCCAGGCTGTTCACGACACCCGCCGGGGCAATCTCCTGGACGAACGCCACCACCTCGTCCACGAAGGACCGGTTTCGCTCCGGATCCAGCACGCCGTCAATGAATGCCGCGAGGGCGTCCTCGTACTCTTCGTTCCGGGCGAGCCAGCTCGTGCGCGTCCCCGCCTCCCGCGCCGCTTTCTCCGCATAGGCCTTCAATCGGCGGACCAGGGCGGCCAATGCCTCGGCCTGGGAGGAATCGAGCTCCGGGGGCCAGCACCCCACCAAGGTCTGGTAGAAGAGGTATTCATCGGCCGGTGTCGGCGCGCGTCCGGAGGGGAGCTCCGTCGTCGCCCCCCGATTCATGCGGCGCCATCGGCGCACCCGCCCCGTCCACTCCCGGGGGGATTCGCTCAGGACCGCGAGCCGGGCCCGAACGTCCTCTCCGCGCTTGTGATCGTGGGTGGCGGTGGTCACCATGGAGAGCGGGTGCCTCTCCCCCCTCCGTTGGTTCGCCTCGTGAAAGGCCGCCGGCGAGATGGCGAAGAACTGGGGATCCCCGCCCACCTCGTTCAGGGATACGAGGCGCAGGTAGCGGTAGAAGGCGGTATCCTCCACCGCCTTGGCCGTCACCGGTCCCGTGTACTGCTGGAACCGGAGCGCCGTATCCACCACGTCCGCCCTGCGGTGGGACCACCTCAGCCCTCGCTCCGGCCCCAGGGTCAGGATATCCCGGATGAAGTCGTAGACGCTCGTGTCCGGGAGCCGGGAGCCTCGTCGGGCATGATCCACGGCGTGGGCCACCCTCCCCAGATCCCCGTCGCGCCGGGCCCCGGGGGTGAGATAGGTTCGGTAGACGGGGAAGTGGGCCACGACGTCTGCAAGGGCCCTGCGGAGGCCGGTGAAGGTGAAGTCACGGGTGGCCCGGCTCTGCTTCGCCAGCCGGTTGAACTGGTGGGCGAGGACGTTCAGTTCGCTGGTCAGACTCTCCTCCATGACCCTGCGGCGGCAGCTCTCTTCCACCTCCCGGAAGGAACGGGTCTCCCCGGTGAATCGTCCATGGAACCGGGTAAGGGCCGCCTCCCCCGCGGGGTCCACCAGGAGGCCGTTCACCTCGGCCAGAAAGTCGTAGCCCGTCGTTCCCTCCACCGGCCAGGTGGGGGGAAGCTCCTCGTCGGGAGCCAGGATCTTCTCCACCACCAGGTAGCCCGGGGATACCCGATCCCGGAGCTCGCCGAGGTAGGCTTCCGGGTCCCGGAGACCATCCACGTGATCCAGCCGCAGCCCCTGGACCTTCCCCTCCGCCACGAGGCGGCCCACCAGGTCGTGGCTCGCCCGGAAGAGCGCGGGTTCCTCCATCCGGAGACCCGCCAGATCCGGTATGTCAAAGAACCGGCGGTAGTTGATCTCGTGGGCCGCCACCCGCCAGAAGGCGAGGCGGTAGTGCTGGCGCTCCAGGATGCGGTGCAGCGGATCGAAGCTCTTCGGCTCCCCCTCCCGTCCCCTGAGTGCTTTCACCATGTCGGCGATGGCGTCCGCGGCCACTGCCTCATCTGCCACCGCTTCGGCGAGACGGAGCTTCAGCTCCTCCACCCGCTCCCGAGCCGCGGCGTCACGCCGGCGGCTCCCCCTCTCCCTCAGGGCGGCCGCCATCTCCTCGGCCAGGGGCTCCAGGATCCACGCCGCTTCGGGAGCGGTGCGGGCCGCACTCCTCAGGAGGTCGGGGTACACCCGGGGGGAGAGGGGGAACCGGGACTCGCCGTGGCGGACGGAGAAGACGCCCCGTTCCGGGTCGAAGTCGGGAAGGAGTTCACCCCGCTCCAGGACGGCGCCGTAGTGGTCGGCGAGGACCGGGAGTAGGAGCTTGTTCCGGAGGCTGGCCTCCAGGGGCTTCCAGTCGATGTCGAAGAAGCGGCTGAAGGGGGACGATACCCCCCACTCCAGGACGTGCGTCCACCAGGGATTGTCCGTGCCCACGCCCATGTGGTTGGGGACGAAGTCCAGGATGAGACCCATTCCGTGTCGGTGAAGGGCGTCCACCAGGGCGTCGAAGGCGGTGGTGTCTCCCAGCTCGGGGTTCAGTCGGCCATGATCCACGATGTCGTACCCATGCGTCGAGCCGGGTCGGGCCGCCAGGATGGGGGAAGCGTAGAGGTGGCTCACGCCCAGGGCGGAGAGATAGGGGACGAGCTTCCGCGCATCGTCGAACCCGAAGGAGGGGCCGAACTGCAGGCGGTAGGTGGCCGTGGGGGCACCCGGGGGCATGGGCGAAGGAGAGTCGGGAGGTGGGGTCATGACCGGAACCAGGTGACGGACCAGGGAGGAAGGATGTCGTCCCGTCCGCCGTCTTCCCCAGGGGGATGGGTGCCTGCGATCCTCCGCCCCCCCAGGGGGCGAGGAGGCGATGGCGCCGGCTCGTGCCCCAGGTTGGCCACGACGGTGAGCTCCACCCCCTCTGCCAGCGTCCAGGTGACACGAAGCCCCCGACCTCCCGGTCGGGCCCAGCGGGCGGATCGCCCCATCTCCACTCCATCTCCATCCATCCGACCCAGGAGGGGGACGATCTCCCGTCGACGCACCTCCAGGAGTTCCCGGACCCGCTCCCTGCGCCGCAGGTGGGTTCCCTCTGCAGCACGGTCCCATGCCAAGACCGATCGCTGGAAGGTCTCCGGCGCGTTGGGGTCGGGGATGCGCTCCCGGGCCTCCGCCTCCTGGAAGGCGGGGAAGGAGGAGAATTCCTCGCGGCGCCCCTCCCGCACCCTCTCCGCCAGCTCCTCATGGAAATCGCAGAAGAAGAGGAAGGGCTCCGGCGCCCCCCATTCCTCGCCCATGAAGAGGAGGGGAGGTGGGGGCGCCAGGAGGAGGAGGATCAGGAGGGCCTCCTCCACCGGGGGCTCCACGAGACGGGTGAGGCGCTCGCCCAAGGCACGGTTCCCCACCTGGTCATGGTTCTGGAGGAAGGCCACGAAGGCGGTGGGAGGGAGGTGTCCACTGGGCTCCCCCCGGGGACGCCCGTCCCAGGCGGGAAAGGGCTCCCCCTGGAAGGAGAATCCCTCGGCCAACGCTCGGCCCAGGTGCCGCAGGGGATCGTCGGCGAAGGAAGCGTAGTAGCCGTCTCCTTCACCGGTGGCCAGGACGTGAGCGGCGTGGTGGAAGTCGTCGTTCCACTGCGCCACGTAGCGGGGACCGACCCCTTCCCTTCTGCGATCCAGGTACCGGGCCTCGTTCCGCCCGTTCTCCAGGACGAGATGGACCTCCCGTTCCCCATGGAAGCGGCGGTGGACCCGGTCGGCGAGTTCCTCCAGGAAGTGGGGGGAGCTGTCGTCCCGGATCGCGTGGACGGCGTCCAGCCGGAGGCCGTCGAACCGGTATTCCTCCAGCCAGTAGAGGGCGTTCTGGATGAAGAACTCCCTCACCGGGCGAGAACGGAAATCGAGGGCTTCGCCCCAGGGCGTGCTGAACCGGTCGGTGAAGAAGTCGGGAGCGTAGCGGTGGAGATGATTCCCCTCCGGCCCGAAGTGGTTGTAGATCACATCCAGGAAGACCATGAGCCCGCGGCCATGGGCCTCGTCCACCAGGCGCCTGAGTTCGTCCGGGGCCCCGTACCCCACATGGGGCGCATAGGGGAAGACACCGTCATACCCCCATCCGCGTATTCCCGGGAAGGCGGCCAAGGGCATGAGCTCGAGGGCAGTGATCCCCAGATCCACCAGGTGGTCCAAGCGCTCCATGACACCCCGGAAGGTCCCTTCGGGGGTGAAGGCCCCGACATGGAGCTCGTAGAAGACCGCCTCCGGCCAGGGCCGTCCCTGCCACCCGTTGTGGCGCCAGGGGTAGCGGCCGGAGTCCACCACCTGGCTGGGGCCGTGGACCCCCTGCGGCTGGAACCGGGAGGCGGGGTCGGGAATCGGCTCGCCGCCGTCCGGAGCGAACCGGTAGAGCACCCCGGAGGAAAGACTCGGGACATGGAGGCCGAACCACCCCCCCCCTTCTTCCTCCATGGGCCGACGGGTGTTCCCGCCCCGTTCGTCCTCCACGACCAGGTCAACCCGTTCCGCCGCCGGGGCCCAAAGGCGGAAGTGGACGCCGTCGGCGTCGGGGGTCGCGCCGATGGGAACGCCGCGGCGGCCCGACGGGGGCCCGGGGGACGGGTGCGGGGTCGGCATCTGCCCCCTCAACTCCGCCGGATGAGGACCTGGAGGGACCGGGGGGCCAGGATCACCTTCCCGCCGGAATCGGCCTTCGCCTCCTTCGCCTCCTTTTCGGGCCCCGCCCATCCCGAATCCCCATCGGGCTCCCGGTGGGTATCCAGGAATTCGAGCCAGCCCCCGCCCCCCTCCCCTTCCGTCTTGGCCTCCGGGAGGTGGAAGGGAACCTCTTCGGCGGCTGCATTCAGCAGGAGGAGGAAGGTGTCGTCCGGCTCCTCCCGGCCCCGCTCCGTGCGGTGGGTACGCCCCGGCTCCCCGCTGAGGCAGACCCCCAGGGCCCGGGCCTCCGGGTCCTCCCAGTCGTCTTCCGCCATCTCCCTCCCCTCCGGATGGAGCCAGACCAGGTCGCGCACTTCGGTCCCCGGGATGGTTTCCCCGTGGAGGAAGCGGTCGCGGTGGAACGCGATATGCTCCCTCCGGAAGGCCACCAGGCCAGCCACGAACCGTCGGAATTCCCGCTCCCTTTCCCCCACCTCCTCCCAGCCCATCCAGCTCACCTCGTTGTCCTGGCAGTAGGCGTTGTTGTTCCCGCCCTGGGAACGCCCGAGCTCGTCCCCGGCCAGGATCATGGGTACTCCCTGGGAGAGGAGAAGTGTGGCCATGAAGTTCCGCATCTGCTTCCGGCGGAGCGCCTGGACCTCCGGGTCATCGGTGGGACCCTCGACGCCGCAGTTCCAGCTGTGATTCTCGTCGGCCCCGTCCCGGTTCTCCTCCCCGTTCGCCTCGTTGTGCTTCTCGTCGTAGCTGACCAGGTCCCGAAGGGTGAAGCCGTCATGGGCGGTGACGAAGTTGACGCTCGCCCAGCTTCGCCGACCCCGCTCATCGAAGAGATCCGCCGAACCGCTGAGGCAGGACGCCAGTTCCCGGAGCTGCCCGGGGTCTCCCCGCCAGAAGCGGCGAACCACGTCGCGGTAGCGGTCGTTCCACTCCGCCCACCCCGGAGGAAAGCGTCCCAGCTGGTATCCGTCCTCCTCCGTGTCCCAGGGCTCGGCGATGAGCTTCACCGCGGCGAGGGTCGGGTCCTGGGCCACCGCTTCGAGGAATGTCGCGTTTTCCTCGTACGCCCCCTCCTCCCGGGCCAGCGCGGTGGCCAGGTCGAAGCGGAAGCCGTCCACACCCATCTCCTCCACCCAGTAGCGCAGGGAGTCCATCACCATTCGGAGCACGTGGCGATGGCGGAGCCGCAGGGTGTTGCCCGTCCCGGTGTAGTCGTGGTAGTAGCGCTTGTCTCCCGCCACCAGGTGGTAGTAGGAATGGTTGTCGATCCCGCGGAAGGAGAGGGTGGGGCCCAGTTGGCTCCCCTCGGCGGTATGGTTGTAGACCACGTCCAGGACCACCTCGATGTCGGCCTCGTGCAGGCGATCCACGACCTTGCGAAACTCCTTCGCCCCACCGCCGGTCAGGTATTCCGGATGCGGAGCGAAGAATCCCAGGGAGTTGTAGCCCCAGTAGTTCCGAAGCCCCCGCTCCACCAGGTGGCGATCGTGGATGAAGGCGTGGACGGGCATGAGTTCCACCGCGGTGACGCCCAGCTCCCGGAGGTGGTCGAGGGCGGCGTCCGACCCGAGTCCCCTCAGCGTTCCCCGGAGGTCCTCCGGGACCCCGGGGTGGAGACGGGTGAAGCCCCGGACGTGGAGTTCGTAGAGCACCGTCTCGTGCCACGGCCGGCGGCCTGGGGTGGACTCCCTTGACCCGACAGACTCCATCACCCGGCAGCGCGGCATGAAGGGGGCGCTGTCCCGGGAATCGAAGGAGAGGTCCTCGTCCGGGTGGCCGACGGTATAGCCGAAGAGCGCGTCGTCCCAGCGGAGCTCCCCCACCAGTTCCCGAGCGTAGGGGTCCACCAGGAGCTTGTTCGGGTTGAAACGATGCCCTTCTTCCGGCTCGTATGGGCCATGCACCCGGTAGCCATAGAGCTGTCCCGGCGCCAGGTCGGGAAAGTACCCGTGCCAGATCTCATGGGTGTACTCGGGGAGGGGGATCCGAGCCACCTCCTCCTCCCCGCCCTCGCTGAAGAGGCAGAGCTCCACCTTCTCAGCGTGGGCCGAGAAGAGGGCAAAGTTCACCCCCTCCCCGTCCCAGGTCGCGCCCAGGGGATGGGGAAGCCCCGGCCAGACCCTGATCTCCTCCGTCCTCTCCTCTGCCTTCCTCTCCATCGTCTCCTTCTCCGTCAGATTTCCCGGGCTGTCCAGCGCAAGCGCCTGAGGGGCTGTCGTAGAAGTAGAGGACCCGCCGTTGGGCGCGCCGCCCCAAGCACCGAGGTGGGCCCCGGCCATCCCAAGCACCGAGGTGGGCCCCTGCCACCCCAACCCGCAGGGGTCTCGGCCAATGGCGGATCATCGGCAGGGCCCTGCATCTTCGTTGGGTCCCCTCACCGGTCCTACCGCATTGCTTTCATTTCAGCGGCCCGTTTCGATCAGAACTGCAAGACGCCTTCCGGCAGCCCCTGTACTTCTTAAACGGCCTTCCATGGCCCCGCTCCCCGCCCCGGAGCACCGTCTCGGGGAGAGAAGCGAAATGCATGCCACGCCACGTCCCTCCCCTCCCCCTCCTGCCGGCCCCCAAGGACCTCCAGGTGACACCCCGTCCCGTTCCCGCCCAGCAGGGCCGGGCCGAAAACTCCCACCGTCCTCCCCCAGCCGATCCGAAGCCCGTTTCCCCCGGGGGAAGGCGTCGCCGGAAAGCTACACCAACCGGCCTCCCCCGTCTGGGAGGCATGCCCCGCTCCTCTCCCGACGTTTTCTGGCACGCCCCCTGCCTTACGACCCGGTTGCTGGGGTCGGCGTTGGGGGGCGCCGCTCAAGTCCGACGGCTGGGGGTTCAGCCAGCGGAACCAACCTTAGACCCCGAAGAAGGTTCAGGCCCATGGTCCAGGTACAGGTTCCCTTTCGTTCCCGGTACACCCCGCCGCCCCCAACCCGGTGGGACGCCTGGGAGCGCCGACACTCTCCCCTGGGTCCCTATCCGGGTCCCAACCGACGGAAGGGGGGCGGTCGCCTGGTCCTCGCCTCGAACCGCCTCCCGGTGACGCTCACCCCGAAGCCGGACGGAAGATGGCAAAGCTCCCCCGCGTCGGGGGGCCTTGTCTCCGCCCTCTGGCCCATCCTCTCCCGCAGGGGCGGGGTATGGACGGGGTGGACCGGCGCTCCCGGCGCGGGTCAGGCAGAGCTGGACGGCGCCCTGGAGAGCCTCCCCGGAGGGGACCGATGCCGCCTCCAGGCTGTGGCCCTGACGGAGGAGGAGGTCGAGTCCTATTACGGGGGCTTCTCCAACCAGGTCCTCTGGCCCCTCTTCCACGGGTTCTCCCATCTCTGCCGCCCGGCTCCCCACTTCTGGGAGAGCTACCGCCGAGTGAACGCCCGGTTCGCGGACTCCCTGACCGCCTGCCTGCGATGGGATGACCTGATCTGGGTCCAGGACTACCACCTCATTCTCCTGGGGAAGGAGCTCCGGGAACGGGGCCTGGACCACCGGATGGTGTACTTCCTGCACATCCCCTTCCCGCCCCTGGAGCTCCTGGAGCGGATCCCGGGCCACCGCGAACTCGTGGAGGGCCTCCTCCACTTCGACCTGGTGGGCTTCCAGACGATCCGGGACCGGGAGCACTTCCTGGACGCCGCCCGGCAGCTCTTCCCCGAAAGCTTCCCCCCGGAGAGCGGGATTCCCGATCCCGTCCTGGACGGCCGGCAGATCCTCACCGGCATCTTCCCGATCTCCATCGACTTCCAAGGTTACTCTGGCGATGCCCACGGCTCGGTGGTCCTGGCGCTGGAGCAGGCGATCCGGAATCAGGCGCGGGGCCGAACCCTTCTCCTGGGGGTGGATCGTCTGGACTACACGAAGGGAATCCCAGAGAAGCTCAAGGGGCTGGACCTGGCCCTGGAGCGCTGGCCTGAGCTGCGGGGATCGGTGGTCCTCAAGCAGTTGGTGGTCCCGAGCCGCGATACGGTCCCGGCCTATCGGGATGCGAAGGCAGAGATCGAGGAGCGGGTGGACGCCCTCAACCGGCGGTGGGGAACGGCGGACTGGGTTCCCGTGGAGTACCGCTATGAGAGCTGGACCCGAGCCGAGCTCCTGGCCCACTACCGGGCGGCGGACGCCGCCCTCGTCACCCCCCTCAACGACGGGATGAATCTGGTCGCCAAGGAGTACGTGGCTGCGAACGCGGGCTCCGGTGTCCTCATCCTGAGCGTTTTCGCGGGGACCGCCGGAGAGTTGGGGGAGAGCGCCCTCCTGGTGAACCCCTCGGAGTCCGACAGCGTCGCAGCCGCCATCCGGCAGGCCCACGTCATGGCCCCCGAGGAACGACGCGCGAGGATGGACCAGGCCCGGAACCAGATCCGTTCCCACGACGTCCATCGGTGGGTGAAACACTTCCTGGAGGCCGGGATCCGGATCCGCTAGTGTGGTGAGTCAGAGATTCGCAGAAGTACTGAGGGGCCCAGCGCGCCGCGGTGGCAAGGCGCGACGGTGAGCGATAGCACCGCTATCGCGATCCGGAGCAACGCAGCCACCGTGGATGCGCCGGGTCACGAATGCCGGCGAATCTCTGACTCACCACACTAGAAGGCCGCCGTCCCGGTCACCGCTGAACGGACCGGGTCATCTCTCGGGGTCCGGGGATCCGCTTCCGGCCTCCACCACCGGTAGCGGCGGCTCCGGGACGGCGATGCCAAGGGTCCGTCCCACGCCCCCGAACTCCAGGATCCAGGGGAGCGGCTCGAGGTCCCCCCCCCGCACGAGCTCCAACCGGCGACGGAACTCCCCCTCCAGGATGCGGAAGAAGGTGTTCTGGGCATCCCAGAGATCCAGGGCAAAGGGGAGCGAACGGATGAAGGCCACCAATCGACGCACGGTGGTCAGGAGCCGGAGGTTGTCCGGCTCCTGCTCCAGGTGGCGGAGGGTACGCTCCAGCGCCCCTGCGGCCTCGAACCCCAGACGTTCCCGGTCCATCCGCAGCCCGGTGAGTTCGGCCTCCCGGAAGAGTTGTTCCGCCCGGGAGATCTCCGGGGGTTCGGCGGCAAGCGCCCGTTCGAGGCGGAGGTCGAGGATGAACTCACCCACGGCCCGGAAGGGGCGAGGCTGGGGCACCTGGAGCCCCGCCAGGAAACGCATGAGGGGGAGCCGGCTCTCGAACAGGTTGTGCAGGACCCCCTCGGCTCCGGCAAGGGAATCCTTGAGGATCCGATCCACGACCCGCTCCTGCTCATCGCGGAAGAGCGAGGACAGCGAATAGGAGGCGGCACGGAACTCCCGGTCCAGGATCCGGATCATCTCGAGCGCATCCCCTTCTTCAAAGCGGGACCGGAGCCTGCCGATGAGATCCTGATAGGCCTCCATCCCCTCGAACCCCCGAACACCGCCCACCACGAGGTGGTCGCCCATGTGGAGCACCCCGAAGGTGAAGCGCCCCGAGGTCCGGGTGATGGTGGAGCTCACCTCCATCCGGCCCATGGAGAGGCGGATCCCCCCGGAGCTGGCGGGCTGAGCCTCTTCCACCCGCACATCGTAGGCATACACCCGGTGCCGGCTCCCCGAAACCGCTGTCCCATCCAGGAACAGGGAAGACACGGCGTGATGGGCGGCCACCTTGGCGAGCTCCACCCGGTCCGGCGCCACCCGCGTCCGGTAGAGGTCCGCGCCGGTCCCGAACCCCGGTACGCTGCTCCGGGCCCGGGACAGGCGGTCCATGAACTCGGCTTCCATGCCGGTCCCCGCCAGGACCTGGTACAGGTGGAGGGCCCGGGCGGCGTACCGGAGCACCTGGAGGGTCTCGATGCGGGCCAGGTCGTCGAAGAACCACCCGCAGCTTGTATACATGAGCATGGCGTGCCGCTGGATCTCCAACAGCTTCAGAACCCGGATCCGCTCCGGCGGGGTCAGGGGGCGCAGCCCCTCCTGGTCCAGGAATCGGTCCACATTCTCCGGCGTGCGATCCAGCACCACTTCCACGTACCGATCCCGGGCCCCCCACGGATCCCGCAGGAGTGCGCCCGCCGCCTCCTCGAAGTGGGGTTCCAGTTCGTCTCGGAGCCAGTCCAGCGCCTCCCGTAGGGGCTCCCGCCATTCCTGGCGCCAATCCACGTGATCCCCGGTGCTGCACCCGCAGTCGGAGCGCCAGCGCTCCACCCCGTGGATGCAGCTCCAGGAACTCCCCTCCACGATCCGGGCCTCCCGGGTGGGTGGATGCCGTTCCAGGAATTCGCCGTAGTTGGTCAACCGGGTGTCGGGATTCTCCTCCAGGACCTTCAGTGCGTAGGAGAGTGCCATCTCTCCGTGGCGGTGGTGGTGGCCGTAGGTCTCCCCGTCGGTGGCGACATGGGTCAGCCCCGGTCCCAGAGCGGCCCCGGGAGCAGCCCCGTCCCCCCCGGCCTCCAGGAGCCGTCGGGCCAGGACCCCGCCGTTGCTCAGTAGCTCCTCGAAGGCAATGGCCCGGGAGAGGGCTCCATCGTAGAAGAAAACCGCCATCTCCCGCCCCGACGGAAGGGCCACCCGGTAGGCCTGGCTGGGATCGACCCGTTCCCCCGTCACGTCCTCCCAGACCCCGTCCGGGGAGTTCCTGACCGCGGAGGCCTGCCGGGGGGCGAGGACGGTGAACCGGATCCCCGCCTCGGCCATGAGGTCGAGGCTCTCCAGGTCCACCGCGGTCTCAGGGAGCCACATCCCCTCGGGAGGGCGACCGAACCGATGCCGGAAATCGTGGATCCCCCATGCGATCTGCGTCCGCCGGTCCCGGGACGAGGCCAGGGGAAGGATCATGTGGTTGTAGGCCTGCGCCAGCGCCGATCCGTGTCCCGAGAAGCGCTCCCGGCTCTGCCGGTCCGCCTGAAGGATGGCCTCATACGTCTCCGGCGCCTTCCGCTCCAGCCAGGAAAGGAGGGTCGGGCCGAAATTGAAGCTCATCCGGGCGTAGTTGTTCACGATCCGGACGATCCGGCCCTGGCCGTCGAGGATCCGCGAGAATGCATTGGGGGCGTATGCCTCCCTGCAGATCCGCTCGTTCCAGTCGTGGAAGGGACGGGCCGACTCCTGGCGCTCCACCTCCTCCAGCCACGGATTCTCCCGGGGAGGCTGGTAGAAGTGCCCGTGGATGCAGACGTACCGCCTCAAGAAGCGGGTCCTTCGAAGACCACCGCCGCCAGCGGCGGGAGGGAGAGGGTCAGGGAGTGGAACCGCCCGTGGGCCGGCACCGGGTCGGAAGAGATCCCCCCCAGGTTCCCCCGACCGCTCCCCCCATACTCCTGGCTGTCGGTGTTCAGGACCTCCCTCCAATGTCCTTCCAGGGGAACCCCCACCCGGTGGTTCTCCCAGGGGATGGGCGTGAAGTTGAAAACCGCGAGCAGGGGCGGTTCTCCGTGGCCCTCGGGCTCCCTCCGGAGGAAGGCCAGCACGCTGTGCTCGTGGTCATGGGCATCGACCCACTCGAACCCCTCGGATTGGAAGTCCCACCGGTGGAGAACCCCCGTCTCGACATAGAGATGATTCAGGTCCCTCACCAGGCGTTGGATGCCGAGGTGTTCCGGCTGGGCCAGGAGGTCCCACTCCAACTCTCCGTCGTGACCCCACTCCCGCCACTGTCCGAATTCCCCTCCCATGAAGAGAAGCTTCTTCCCCGACTGGAGGAACTGGTAGGCCAGGAGGGTGCGGAGGTTCGCCCGTTTCTGCCAGGCGTCGCCAGGCATCCGATTCAGCAGGGATCCCTTTCCGTGGACCACTTCGTCGTGGGAAAGGGGAAGTACGAAGTTCTCGTTGAAGGCGTAGAGGGCCCGGAAGGTGATCTCGTCGTGGTGATGGCGGCGGTGGACCGGGTCCCTGGAGAGGTAGAGGAGGGTGTCGTGCATCCACCCCATGTCCCACTTCATCCCGAACCCCAGCCCTCCCAGGTAGGTGGGACGGGAAACCATGGGCCAGGCGGTGGACTCCTCCGCCATGGTCTGCACGTCGGGATGGCTGCCGTAGACGTCCTCGTTGAGCCTGCGCAGGAAATCGATGGCCTCCAGGTTCTCCCGACCCCCATGGCGATTGGGGATCCACTCGCCCTCCTTGCGGGAATAGTCGAGGTAGAGCATGGAAGCGACGGCATCAACGCGGAGCCCGTCCACGTGGAAATGCTCCAGCCAGAAGAGGGCGCTGCTCAGGAGAAAGGCACGGACCTCCGCCCGCCCATAGTTGAAGATCAGACTCTCCCAATCCGGGTGGAACCCCTGGCGGGGGTCGGCGTGCTCGAAGAGGTGGGTCCCGTCAAAATAGGCGAGGCCGTGCTCGTCCGAGGGGAAGTGGGATGGAACCCAGTCGAGGAAGACCCCGATCCCCTCCTGGTGGAGATGGTCCACCAGGTACATGAAGTCCTGGGGTGAGCCGTACCGGCTGGAGGGAGCGAAGTACCCGGTGGTCTGGTAGCCCCACGATCCGTAGAAGGGATGCTCCGTGAGGGGCATGAACTGCACGTGGGTGAAGCCCATCTCCCGGACGTAGGCGGCCAACCGGGAGGCCACCTCCCGATATCCCAGGAGGCGCCCCCGGTCGTCGGGATCCCGCCGCCAGGATCCCAGGTGGACCTCGTAGATGGAAAGGGGCGCGTCGGAGGCGTTCCGCTCCCGGCGGCTCTCCATCCATTCCCCATCGCCCCAAGCGTAGTCCAGGTCCCAGACCACCGATGCCGTACCCGGCGGCACCTCGTGTCGGAAGCCGAAGGGGTCCGCCTTGAGCACCCGGTAGCCGCCGTATCGGGACCGGATGTCGTATTTGTAGTGGGCCCCCTTCTCCACCCCGGGCTCAAATCCCTCCCAGATGCCGGAGCTTCCCCGGTGAACGAGGGGGCTCGCCTCCCCATCCCACCCGTTGAAGTCGCCCACCACCGAGACGCGTTCCGCCGAGGGGGCCCACACGGCGAAGTGGGTCCCCGGCCGTTCCGGATCCCGGGAGAGGTGGGCCCCCAGCTTCCGATACAGTCGGTTGTGGGTCCCCTCGTTGAAGAGGTGCAGGTCGTCATCGCTCAGGAGCGACGGCACCCCCGGCCCATCTCCCGCCTCCGCCTCTGCCGGTGCTCCCGTTCCGGTTTCCTTCGCCATCCTCATCTCCCTGTTCTCCGTCGAACTTCTCGTCGAACGTTCCGTCGCATCTCCCCCCGAACCTCCCGTCTCCTCTCCCGTGGCTGGAGCTGGAGAGGCGCAGGACAGGACGCGGGCCCTCCGGAGGCTCTCCAGGATCCCTGTCACCGCCCCATGGCGGGGGAAGGAATCCAGGGGGAGCTTCGCCTTCCGCCGCCAGTTCTCCATCCCCGGCGTTCCCGGGACGTTCTGCGGGGCCTCCTCCAACCAGAGATCCTCCAGGTTCACCAGGACCAGCCCCGCCGGACTCCGGCCCAGCCATGTCAACGCCCTCTCCAGCACCTCCAGGGGCCCCGATCCACTCCCCGGGGGGAGCGCCTCGCCCGGCAGCGGCTCCCCCAGTGCCCTCCGGAGCCGGCAGGGGAAGTCTTCCCGCTTCCACTCCGCCGCAAAGGGGGGCATGTCGTGGGTGTTGAGAGCCGCCACCGACCCGGAAGGCACCGGCGCCAGACCGCCCCCTTCCTCTTCGGGCCGGAGCTCAAAGGGCACCACATACATCCTCCTGAGCTTCCGCCGATCCATCTCCCGGCGGACCTCCCGGGGAACCGTCCCCAGGTCCTCACCCACCAGGACGGTCTCATGTCGGTGGGACTCCAGGGCAAGGATCGCGTAGAGCTCGTCCGTCGGATACCGCACATAGGCCCCCTCCGCCGCCGTCCGTCCCGTTGGGACCCAGTAGAGTCGGTGGAGCCCCATGACGTGGTCGATGCGAAGATATCGGGCCCGGGCAAGGAGCTTCCCCAGCACTCGTCGGAAGTGGAGGTGGCCCTGGGCCTGGGCCTCCGCGGGACGGACCGGTGGAAGTCCCCAGTCCTGGCCGTCTTCATAGAAGGCGTCCGGGGGGGCGCCCAAGGAGGCGCCGCCTGCGAAGAGACGGGGATGGGCCCAGACATCGAACCCCTCGGGGTGGGCCCCCAGGGGAAGGTCGAGGTAGAGCCCCGCCGCACCCCGGGCCACCACCGCGTCCAACTGCTCCTCGAAACGGAACTGGGCGTAGAGATGGCGGCAGCAGTCGCTCCGGCGATACGCCCCATCCGGGATTCCCGACGCCCGCCAGTGGGAGGGCCAACGCCCCCACGTCTCCCCCCGTGCGTCCACGGTGGCCCGGAAGGCGGCGTAGCGCAGAGCCTCGGGATTCCTCCGGAGGAAGGACTGGAATGCCGGATCCTCGAGGCCGCCCTCCTTGCGCCAGATCTCTGCCAGGGGCCCCAGGAACTCCGTGCGAAGGAGGTAGGCCTTTCGGTACTCCACGGCCCCCCCCTCCCGGAGCTGGCGAACGCGTTCCCGGATCTCTGGGGAAGCCGCGTGGCGCCGCAGCTCCGACGCCTGGTGCCACTCCGGGAGGCGTCTCGGATCCAGGAAGAGCTCGTTCCAGAAGAGCCGGCTCACCGGAGCGTAGGGGCTGGGTTCCAGGGGCCGATCCAGGTAGGCGGCCATGAGAGGGAGCGTGCCCACCACCTGCCCCCCCCGCTCCGCCGTCCAGGACAGGAGCTCCTCCAGGTCCGTCAGGTCTCCCGTCCCCCAGTCCCGCCCGGTGCGGAGCGCGTGCAGGGGAAGGAAGCTCCCCCACTCCCGCACCGGTTCCCCCCCGGGCCCCTCCCCACCGAAGACCTGCGGCGGCGCCACCATCAGGAGGGTGGAATCGGACCAGCCTGCGCCGGTGACCCGCACCCGGTGGTACCCTGGGGGAAGCCCCTCCGGGAGGGGGATCCCCCGCCGACCGATTCGGGCGACCGACTCCAGGAGGTCTCCCCCCTCGGTGGTCACCCGAAGCTCCACCGTCCCTTCGGCGGGAAGGCCCGGACGCCGAGGCAGTCTCCCCCCGGCTCCCAACCAGGCCACGGTCACGGGGGGAACCCGCTCCCCGGCCCGCTCCGCCTCCCGCTCCCGGACGGCGTCCGGAACATCGGACATGCGGGCGACCGGTGCGCCCAGTTCGCTGAGCAGAGCCAGAAGGACCTCGGAGGCGGGACGGATGTGGCGCTCGAAGCCGTCCTGGTGGCTGCACTCCACGCCCCAGAGGCGGGCCAGGCGCTCCAGTGAGTTGCGCGCCCCTCCCCCGTCGGCCTCCAGGGACACCTTGGACGTCCCGTGTTCGTCCTCCGGAAGGGAGGTCATCCCCATGCCCCCTCCACTCCGTCCCGGATCAGTGCGGCGATGCCCTCCAGGGGGATCCCCGCCCACCCCGGCCGGTTGCCGATCTCGTACCGGAGCTCATAGAGCGCCTTCTCGAGGACGAAGAGATCCAGGAGGTGACGGAGCGCCGCAGGATCCCCCGGGAGGAGTTCCCGAACCCGGGGCGACTCCAGGTAGCCCGCCAGGAATTCCACTCCGGCCCACTGGGATCCGACCCGGGCCAACGCCACGGCCCTGGGGTCCCCGGGGGTAAGGACCAGCCCTTTCTCCGGGAGCCCCCGGAGCGCAGTGCGGGTGGCGTAGTCGAAGGAGCGGAGCATCCCCGCCACATCCCGGAGGGGGGACCGCTTCAGTCGCCGCTCCCCGAGGGAGCGATCGGGCTCCCCCTCGAAGTCGATGATCTGGAAGCCCGGGTCGGCGTTCAGGATCTGGCCCAGATGCAGGTCTCCATGTACGCGGATCCGCCATCCGTCGAAGCGGCTCTCCAGAAGGGCCTCGAACCGGCGCAGGATGCGGGGCGCCGCCCGCGTGATCCGGCGCGCCGTCCCCCGCTCCTCCTCGCCCAGCCGACCGGAGTGGTCCTCCAGGACCCGGAGGGTCGTCCCCAGAAGGCTGCGGATGGACTGATAGAGGGACCGCTGGTAGAGGGTGGAGAATGGCTCGGGCCGGAAGGCCTCCGGGTCGGACCGGGAGGCGAGGGCCTCGTGGAGCTTTCCGGTAACGTGGCCCAGCCTCCTGCTGGATTCCAGGAAGGAACCCAGGAGTTCATGGACCGCCTGTGGAACCTCCTCCCCCTCCAGGCGCGCCCGAGCCCGGGTGAGCATGTCCCCAGGGAGGGGTAGCGCCTCGGGACTCTCCTCCCCCGCCAGTCCGGCCTCGAAGTAGCGGCCGAGGGCATCGAGGGCGAAGGTCCAGGCGTCCCCTCGGTTGGGGGCAAACCGGTGGAGAACACCGGCCGCCGCGAAGGGACGTCCCTCGTCCCGGAGCTCCAGGGCACCCACCAATTCCGGGGTGCCGTCGAACTCCACGTCCCGGAGGAAGCGCCCCACTTCCACATCGGGATTCGGACCCCGCTGGACCCGGCGGTACAGCTTCAGGATCCAGCGGTCGCCGTAGATCAACGAGGTGTTGCTCTGATCCCCACTGCCCAGAAGAGGAGGGATCCCTTGCTCTTCTTCCTCCAGGAGGATCTCGGCATCCAGGTAGGGAACCCCCCCGAGTTCCAGTGCACCACCTCCGACCTTCTCACCACGGGCCACCAACTCCAGCAGCCGTCGGCAGAGGGCGGGACTCAGGGCCCCGTCGTGGACGACCCCTTCCTCTTCTCCCACCACCGCCCGCCAGGCCACCGCACCCGGCCGGTCCTGGACCACGCTCCGGGCGGCTTCCCCGGTGGCGTAGGCCAGGGGGACGAGATAGGTCTCCGACTCGGCGCCCACGTACTCCAACTCGAGAAGGACCAGGACTCCGCTTTCCTGGCGCCCCCCCAGGGGGATGACCTGGGTCACGGATCCGCTCCGGATGACGTTCCCCTTCCGGGCGAACCACCGCTGCGACCGGACGAACTCCACCATCGTCCCGACGATCCGCTTCTGGCCTCCCCCCTCCAGGACCTCCGTCCAGCTCCCCTCCGAACGGACCAGGGGAAGCGCCCTCTCGGACCGGACTCCCTCCCCCTCCCGCGCCCGCTCCTCGGTCTCTTCCTCCTGGAGGGAGAACCAGAGGAACTCGTGGGCCGCCAGGGTGAGGGGGTACGGACCCTCGCCGATGGCGGGAAAGGCCGTGTGCCCGAAGAGCTCCATGGGCACGACGTCCTCGTGCTCGGGCAGACGAAGGGAGACGGGCTGGGCGAAGCGGGACAGGTTCGCCACCACGAGGATCGTGTCCCCGTCATACCGGCGCAGGAAGGCCAGGACCCTGTGGTTGTCGTGCGGGACCCACTCCAGGGTTCCCCGGCCAAAGGCCGGGTGACGTCTCCGGAGGGCGATGAGACGACGCATCCACCAGAGGAGCGAGCTGGGGTTTCGCTGCTGCGCCTCCACATTGACCGCCTCATAGTGGTGCTCGGGATCGATGATCACCGGGAGGAAGAGCTTCTGGGGATTTGCGGCGGAGAATCCGGCGTTCCGATCCCCCGCCCACTGCATGGGAGTGCGCACCCCGTGCCGATCTCCCAGGTAGATGTTGTCCCCCATCCCGATCTCGTCTCCGTAGTAGAGGATGGGTGTGCCCGGAAGGGAGAGGAGCAGGGAGTTCAAAAGCTCGATGTTCCGTCGGCTGTTGCTCAGGAGGGGGGCCAGGCGCCGCCGGATGCCCAGGTTGATCCGGGCCGTGTGGTCCTCGGCGTACATCCGGTACATGAAGTCCCGTTCCTCGTCCGTCACCATCTCCAGGGTGAGTTCGTCGTGGTTCCTCAGGAAGAGCCCCCACTGGCAGTTCTCCGGGATGGTGGGGGTCTGGTCCAGGATGTCCTGAATGGGGAAGCGGTCCTCCATGCGCACCGACATGAAGAGCCGAGGCATCAGGGGAAAGTGGAAGTTCATGTGGCATTCGTCCCCGTCCCCGAAGTAGGCGGCGGCGTCTTCCGGCCACTGGTTCGCCTCGGCCAGGAGCATGCGTCCGGGGTGCTTCCGGTCCACGTGGGCCCGGAGGCGCTTCAGGAAGGCATGGGTCTCGGGGAGGTTCTCGCAGTTGGTCCCCTCCCGCTGGTAGAGGTAGGGGATGGCGTCCAGACGCAGGCCGTCCACCCCCATCTCGAGCCAGAAGTCGAGGATTCTCAGGAGTTCCTCCTGCACCACCGGGTTGTCGAAGTTGAGATCCGGCTGGTGGTGGAAGAAACGGTGCCAGTAATAGGCCTCGGCCTGGGGGTCCCAGGTCCAGTTGGAGGGCTCGAAATCCTGGAAGATGATCCGAGCCTCGGAGTACTTCCGGGGATCGTCGCTCCAGACGTAGAACTCCCGTTCCGGGCTCCCCCGGGGTGCCCGCCGCGCACGCTGGAACCAGGGGTGCTGGTCCGATGTGTGGTTGATCACCAGTTCGGTGATGACCCGGAGGCCCCGGCGATGGGCCTCTTCCAGGAAGACGCGAAAGTCGTCCAGGGTGCCGTAGTCCGGGTTCACACTTCGGTAATCGGCGATGTCGTAGCCATCGTCGCGGAGGGGAGACGGGTAGAAGGGGAGGAGCCAGATCGCGGTGACCCCCAGGTCCTCCAGGTACCCCAGCTTCCGGGTGAGCCCCTGGAAGTCTCCGACCCCGTCCCCATTGGCGTCGAAGAAGGAGCGCACGTGCAGTTCGTAGATGACGGCGTCCTTGTACCAGAGTGGGTCTTCCCGGAGGATAGGCTCGCCTGCGTCGATGGGGTTCATGGAATCGCTCGCGGAGAAATCGGAGGGGTGTCAGGGGGAATGATTCGAATGTGGCGGGTCAGTAGTACTCAAAGTCCCCCTCGGTCCGGAGGCGCCTGGTGACCCGGAAGATGTGGGCGGGCGAGATGCGGGGGTCCAATTGCACGAAGTTCCGGCCCGGCTCCCACAGGTATCGCCCACCGGCCAGGAGGTCGTGGACCTGGTAGGACTCCTCGGGGTCCATTCCCAGAACGAGGTGATCCAACTCCAGCCACCCGCTCTGGGTGTGATGGGGATCCAGGTTCACCACCATGACCATCCGGTTCTCTCCCTCCCGGTCCTGCTTGCTCCAGGCCAGGAGCTTTTCGTTGTCCAACGGGTGGAAGTGGAGCGTGTCATTCCGCTGCAGCGCCGGATTCTCCCGGCGGATCCGGTTCACCCGGGCGATGAAGGGGTGGAGGCTGTCGGCCCGGTCCAGCTCCCACTGCCGGAACTGGTACTTCTCCGAATCCAGATACTCCTCGCTCCCAGGCTCCCGGGGACGGTGCTCCATGAGTTCGAAGGCGGGACCGTAGATCCCGTAGTTCGAGGAGAGGGTCGCGGCCAATACCAGTCGTGCCATGAACGCCGGCCGGCCCCCGACCTGGAGGGCCTCGGTCAGGATGTCCGGGGTGTTGGGCCAGAAGTTGGGCCGGAAGTACTCGCGCACCTCGGTGGTCGTCAGCTCCTCCATGTACTCCACGAGTTCCCGCCGGGTGTTCCGCCAGGCGAAATAGGTATAGGACTGGGTGAACCCCAGCTTCGCCAGCCGATACATCATGGCGGGACGGGTGAAGGCCTCGGAAAGGAGGATGACGCCCGGGTCCTTCTCCTTGAGTTCTTCGATGACCCACTCCCAGAAGGGAAGTGCCTTGGTGTGGGGATTGTCGACCCGGAAGATCCGGACCCCCTGGTCCATCCAGAAGGTGAAGACCCCGTGAAGCGCCTTCCAGAGACCCGGCCAGTCCTCGGACTCGAAGTCCAGGGGGAAGATGTCCTCGTACTTCTTCGGCGGATTCTCGGCATGGCGGATGGACCCGTCGGGACGGTGCCGGAACCACTCGGGATGTGCCTTCACCCAGGGGTGGTCGGGCGCACACTGGAACGCAACGTCCAGCGCTACCTCGAGCCCCTGCGTTTCCGCCTCCTCCCGAAATTCGAGGAAGTCCCGGAGGCTGCCCAGTTCAGGATGGATCGCGGTGTGGCCTCCTTCCGCTGCGCCGATGGCCCAGGGGCTCCCAGGGTCACCGGGGGCGGAATCGACCCGGTTGTTGGGCCCCTTCCGCCGGACTCGCCCCACAGGGTGGATGGGGGGAAGGTACACCACGTCAAAACCCATCTCCCTGATGTACGGAAGCATGCGCTGAGCATCGCGGAAGGTCCCGTGCCCACCGGCCTCTCCCGCCGTGGAGCGGGGAAAGAACTCGTACCAGGCGCTGAACCGTGCCCGCTCCCGGTCCACTGCCACCTCCAGGATCCGATCATACCGGCTGGACAGACTCCGATCCGGGTACCGGGCCATGAGGGAAGGCAGGGTCCCCGACAGGGGTCCGGCGTCCGTGGCGAGGGGGGAGGGATCGTCAGCGAGCCCGGGTTCGGTCGACCAGGCCCGCAACCGCTCGACCCACCCTTCGAGCTGCGCCGCATCGTCGCCTTCCGCGCGGTCGACCGCAGCCTCCACCAGGCGGGCCCCCTCTTCGAGCTGGAGGGAGACATCCACCCCTGCCCCGATCCACTGGGCCAGATCCGCGGCCCAGGTCCGGAAGGCATCCACCCACCCGAGCACGGTATACTCCATCCGACCCAGCCCGTCCAGGGAGAAGTCGGCACGCCACCGGTCATTCCCCAGGGGTTCCATGAGGGTCTCGGTCCAGCTCCGATGGCCGGTGGGTCGATGAAGGAGCACCGCGGCGACTCGGTCGTGACCGTCGGCGAAGACCGAAGCCTCCACCACGAGGCGCTCCCCCACCTCCCGGCGCACGGGAAATCGTCCACCATCCACCTCCGGCGCCACCGCGTCGACCTGGACGCGGCGCCGGCCCTCGGTGGGGAGGGTGGAGGAGGATTCAGAGAGAGGGGCGGAGTCGGATACGCTCATCGGCCTGTACGTGTGGCAGGGGCTGGGGTGGAGGTGGGAAATGGGAGTCCTGGAGAGCTCCCCGGGGGGCTCCAGCCCCCCCCGCCGGTGCCGGGACCTCTGGGCCCGGTCGGCTCTTTGTCCCGGACCATCCGTCCCGGGAGGCGGGTAGGTACGCGCTGCAAGGCCGCTGGAACCGCTTCCGGCGAACCCCACTCCTTCTCTCTCGAATGCCCAAGGGCATAGCCATGACCGACGCCGTCCCACACCCCGACGAAGCGCTCCGCATTGCCGCGTTCACCATGGAGATCGGCCTGGAGTCGGACATCCCCACGTACAGCGGGGGGCTCGGCATCCTGGCGGGAGACACCGCCCGGGCCGCCGCCGACCTGGGCCTTCCCTTCGGGGTGGTCACCCTGGTCCACCGGGTGGGATACTTCCGCCAGTCCCTGGACGAGGAGGGGCTCCAAAGCGAGTCTCCCGATCTCTGGAGTCCCGAGGATCACCTCCGACCCCTCGAGCCCAGGGTACACGTCGAGGTGGAGGGGAGACACGTCAGCCTCCGGGGATGGGAATACCAGGTGACAAGCGCCAACGGACGGTCCGTTCCCGTCTACCTGCTGGACACGGATGTGGAGGAAAACACCGGGGACGATCGCCGGATCACCGACGAACTCTATGGAGGAGACAAGCGGCGCCGCCTCCAGCAGGAGCTGATTCTCGGTCGGGGCGGGGTGAAGCTCCTGCGAGCGCTCGGGCACGACCGGATCGAGACCTTCCACATGAACGAGGGGCACTCCGCCTTCCTGGTCATGGAACTCCTCTCCGAGGAGGGAGCCGATGCGACGGACGACCCTGCGGCGCTGGAGCGAGCGGTGGAGGCGGTGCGCCGGCGGTGCGTTTTCACCACCCATACCCCCGTTCCGGAGGGCCACGACCGCTTCTCCCTTCCCCTGATCCGGGAGGTGGTGGGTGCGCCAGGAGCCGACCTGCTGGAGGCGGTGGGGTGCGCGGAGGCCGACGAGGTGAACCTCACCCACGTTGCCCTCCGGTTTTCCCGCTTCACGAACGGGGTGGCCTTCCGCCATGCCCGCCTCTCCGCTGAGATGTTTCCGGGGCACCGCATACACGCCATCACCAATGGCGTGCACGCCGCCACCTGGACAGGGGATTCCTTCCAACGACTCTTCGACCGGCATCTCCCGGGGTGGCGGCAGGATCCCTTCCTCTTGCGACACGCCGTGGCCATCCCCCTGGACGAGATCCGGAAGGCCCACGGGGAAGCCAAGGCCACTCTCCTCAAGGAAGTCGAGCGCCGAACCGGTCGGACCCTGGCCCAGGATCGCCTGACCCTGGTCTTCGCCCGGCGGGCCACTCCCTACAAGCGGGCGGACCTCCCGGTCTCCCGGCCCGAACAGCTCCTGGAAATGGCACGAAGGACGGGCGGCCTCCAGATCCTCTACGCCGGGAAGGCCCACCCCAACGATGAGGCGGGGAAGGAGATGATCCGCCTCGTGGTGCGGGCGGGCCAGCAGCTGGGCCATGAACTCCCCCTGGTCTATCTCGAGGACTACGACATGGAACTGGCCCGTCTCCTGGTCTCGGGGGCGGACGTCTGGCTCAACAAGCCCCGCAAGCCCCTGGAGGCGTCGGGGACCAGCGGGATGAAGGCTGCCCTCAACGGCGTCCCCTGCCTGAGCATCTTGGACGGCTGGTGGATCGAGGGACACGTGGAGGGGATCACCGGATGGGCCATCGACCAGGGATGGGAGATCCCGTCGGACGACGAGGCGGAACTCCTCTCCCTGGTGCAGAAGCTGGAGCGGTCCATCCTTCCCCTGTACCACCGGGACCCGGACGGATGGGCCCGGGTCATGCGTTTCGCCGTTGCTCTGAATGGATCCCACTTTCACACCCGCCGAATGATGCAGGAATACGTGGAGCGAGCCTACCGGGTCTGAGAGGGTGTATACAAGGTCGCAAGAACCCTGCCGCCTCTCCAGGAGGTTCCCGGACGAGGCCGGGTTCCGGGGCCAGACCGGATTCCCGGGCTCCCCCCGGGCGGCGGGCGCATCCCGAGGTCTCAGGTGGGGAGGGCGAAGGTCCTGGACTCCCCCTGCTTCATGGTCACCACCTCGCCACAGACCCCCACCCGGACGGCGCTGGCCCGCCCCCGGTCAAAGGACACGGTGAGTTCGTCCCGTGCAATGGCGACGGTGAGCCAGTGCCCCCGATATCGCATACGCATCCGGACCCGGTTCAATTCCAGGGGGAGGACCGGGTTGAACCAGAGGGTATCCTCCCGCATCTCCAGCCCGGCATGCCCCCGGTGGATCAGGTCCACCGTCCCGGCCATGGCCCCCAGGTGGATCCCCTCCGGCGTCGTGCCCCCCTGAACGTCCTCGATGTCACTGTGAAGGGCTTCCTGCCAGAAGGACCAGGCTCGCTCCCGGTCAATGCGGGCCAGGACCCAGGAGTGGACGATCCGGCTCAGGGTGGAGCCGTGGGAGGTGCGGGCCATGTAGTACTCCACGTTCCGTTGCATCATATCGGGGGAGAATTCATAGCCCATGTGCTCGAATAGCCCCTCGAGTTCCTCCGGGGAGAAGAGGAAGAAGAGCATGAGGACGTCGGCCTGCTTGCTGGCCTTGTAGCGGTTGACGTCGTCCCCCTCGGCTTCGAGGATGCGGTCGAGGCGCTGGATGTCGCCGTGCCGCTCGCGATACCCGTCCCAGTCGAACTCCTGCAACTTTTCGTAGCCTTCGAACTGGCTGATGATGCCCTCCCCGTGGAAGGGGATGAGGAGCCTCTGGCTGATCTCTCCCCAGAGAACGACCTCGCTCTCCTGGAGTTCCAGCTCCTCCATCAGGTTCTTCCTCCGTTTCCGGTCCAGCCGCTCCAGGGCTCTTCCGGCACAGCGCAGGACCCAGGCGCCCATGACGTTCGTGTAGGCGTTGTTGTTGAGGCCGGGCTCCTCGGTGTGGGGGTCGTCGGTATGGAACTCGTCAGGACCCACCACGCCGTGGATCACGTATCGATCCCGCTCAGGATCCCAGGTGGCCAGGCTCGCCCAGAACTGGGCGATCTCGACGATCATCTCCGCCCCGTAATAGTCCAGGAACTCCTGATCGTCGGTGGTTTCCAGGTACTCCCAGACGTTGAAGACGATGGCGGCGTTCACGTGACGTTGCAAATGGGTGGTATCGGGCAGCCACCTCCCGGACTCGGGATTCAGGTGAAGCACCTGGGTCTCCTCCCGGCCGTCGCTCCCACTCTGCCAGGGGAACATGGCCCCCCGGTAGCCGGCCTCCCGTGCCATGTGCCGGGCCTCGTCCAGCCGTCGGTAACGATACATCAGGAGGGCGCGGGCCAGCTCGGGGATGCGGAGCACCAGGAGGGGAAAGATGAAGAGCTCGTCCCAGAAGACGTGTCCCCGATAGGCCTCTCCGTGCCACCCCCGGGCTGGAACGCCCACGTCCCGCTCGATGGTATGCGTGGACACGGTCTGGACGAGGTGGAAGAGGTGCAGACGGAGGATGAGCTGCGTCTGGACATCCCCGTCCTGGAGATCGATGTCGAAGAGGCTCCAGAGGTGCCGCCACTGGGTCTCATGATCCCGTAGGAGCCCGTCGAAGGTGGCGGCCCGCCGGATATCCTGGCGGGCGGTGACCTCGGGCTCGCTGATGGCCGGATCCCGACTCGTCCGGATGGAGACCACCTTCTCGACCCGCAGTTCCTCTCCCTCTCGGCAGGGCACCTCCAGGACATGGGCCACGGCCTTCTGGGTGGCCTCGGGACGCCGATGGAGGGTTGCGGGCACCTCGCCTCCATGGGGCTCCCTCCGGAACACCCGGGTCCGGGCGGCCTGGGTCATCTCCAGCCGGGACTGGCGGGTGCGGGTGGTCAGGTACATCCCCTCCTCCCCTTCCCACCCGGATCCCATGACCTCCAGATGGTCCTGCCGAAGGTCCCGGTATCGCTCCACGTTGTCATTGATCACCGATCCATCCAGGGCGGACCGGATCTCCAGGGTCCCGGACCAGTTGAGGGGCTGAAGCCTCCATTCCACCGCGGCGAGATGCGGACGGGCCATGGAGACCAGGCGTCGGCTGGAAAGGGCGAACTCCCGGCCTCCTCCGTCCCGGAACTCCACCCGCCGCATGAGCAGGCCCCTCCGCACGTCGAGGCGTACTTCGAAGTCCAGGAGCTCCGCGGCCTCCAGATCGAGCCAGTCCCCCCCCTTGGGTCGGAAGGTCAGGGAAAGCCAGTTCGGCCAATTGACCAGGTCCTCATTCACCAGGAGTCGCCCCGAGACCTCGGACTCCATCCGGTTGTATCCTCCGGCCAGGTAAGTCCCAGGGTAATGGACCCCGCCTGCTGGACGCTCTTCGAAGGCCCCCCGGGTCACCAGATGCCCGTTGCCCAGGGCGCACAGGGCTTCCCGGAGGGGCTGCTCATCAGGACGCCATTCCCGGTAGACGAGTTCCCATGGATGCATCTCCCGGTGAGGCGGCGCCGGGGTTTCGCTCTTCTTCAGACGCTCCGTCAGCTTCCGGAAGAACGCCTCCAGTCCATCGGGGTCGGGAAGGGTATAGTGGGCTCGGGTCTCCTCTCCCTCCACCCCCACCCGGATGCCCAGGCCCACATCCCGCAGCGCCTCGAAAGCGTCTTCGTCGGTGACGTCGTCCCCGATGTAGACGGGAACCACATCCGGCGCCGTGAGCTCCAACTGTTCCAGGAGCCACAGGACCGCCCGGCCCTTGTCCCACTCCACGTCGGGCTGCAGCTCGAAGATCTTCTTCCCTCCCTTCTTCCGGAGGCCGCTGCGTCCTTCCACGACATCGTCCACGGCCCCCTCCACCCGACCCTCCTCCTCCTCGGCCACATCCCGGTAGTGGACGGCGATGGCGAAGTGCTTGCGCTCCACCCGGGCCCCCTCCACCCCTTCCAGGGCCTGGTTCAGTTCCGCTTCGGCCTCGTCCAGTTCAGGGAGGCTCTCCCTGGCCTCCTCGTGCTGCATCCGCAGTCCAGCCGGCCCGGCGATGTCGAAGCCGTGGCTCCCCGCGTACTGGAGGTTCTCGAGCCCGACCATGTCCTGGACGTCCGCCAGGTCGCGACCACTCACGATGGCCACGGTGGCACAGTCGGCCAGTTCCTCCAGGAGGTCTCGCATCTCCGGGGAAAGGGTGGCATCCTCCGGGCGCCGCACGATGGGCGTCAGGGTGCCATCATAGTCCAGAAAGAGGGCGAGGCGCCCCCGGGTCATCCGCTCCAGCACCTCGTCCAGGTGCTCCATGACGGGTCGCGTGGTCGTCGAGTCGGCCCCATCCCCTTCGGAAAGGGAGGCCAGCTCCAACTCGCCCAGCCCCTGGACCACGATGTCGGCGCCATGGGATAGCAACTCTTCCCGCCCTTTACCGGCCACCCCCACGACCCGTCTGAACCCCCCGTCCCGGCCCGCCTGGACGCCGGCCACTGCGTCCTCCACCACGAACGCCTCTTCCGGGTCCACTCCAAGACGCCGTGCTGCCTCCAGGAAGAGATCCGGCGCCGGCTTTCCCGGAAGCCCCAGCTCCGCCGCCTCCTCTCCCTCCAACACGACATCGAAGAGGGAAGCGAGTCCAGCCGCCTTGAGGACGGCGTTTCCGTTCCGACTTGAGGTCACGAGAGCGATCTGGAGCCCCGCCTCCCGCCACTCCTTCACCCGTTCCGCGGCGCCGGGGAACACCTCCGCCCCCTCCTCCTCCAGGAGCTCGTTGAACCGCTCGTTCTTTCGGTTGCCGAGGCCCCAGAGGGTCTCCTCCCCTGCAGGGTCCTCGGGGTCTCCCTTTGGGAGTTCGATCTCCCGGGATTCCAGGAAGCTTCGGAGGCCGTCGAGCCGGGGCTTGCCGTCCACGAACTCCCGGTAGTCGGACTCGATGTCGAAGGGCTCGAACTCCCCGTCTTCTCGCGCCCGGGCCTTCAGGAATTCATCGAACATGGCCTTCCAGGCCTGGGCATGGAGGTCGGCCGTCCGGGTGAGGACGCCGTCCATGTCCAGGATCGCGGCCCGGAATCCAAAGGTGCCATTGGGCTCCGCCTTTCCATCGCTCATCCCTGCTCCTCCATTCCCCTGTAGAGCCGTTCCGTATCCTCGCGACGACAGAGTTCCGTCCCGTCGGTCATGACCGCCGCAGCTCCCGCTGCCACTCCGAACCGCACGGCCTCCCGGAGTTCCTTCCCCCGGGCCAGCGCCAGGACCGTACCCGCCACCATGCTGTCCCCGGCCCCCACCTTGCTCCGGATGGGGACGGTGGGGGTGCGGATGGGTTCGCTGCCCCCCTCCGTGATGAGGAGGGCGCCGCCCCGTCCCAGGGAAAGGGCGATGGCGTGGACGGATCCGCGGTGGATCATCTCCCGACCGGCTTCCCGCTGGGCCTGTTCATCGGGGAGGTCCTCACCCACCAGTTCCTGGAACTCGGCGATGTTCGGCTTGATGAGGAAGGCCCCCGCTTCCACCGCCTCACGGAGAGGGGCGCCGGAGGTATCCACCACCAGACGGGCGCCGACTTCCTTCGCGACCACGGCCACCTGGGCGTAGAAATCGTCGGGGACGCCGGGGGGAAGACTTCCGCTGGCCACCAGGTAGGCGGGGGAAGGGTCCAGCCTCCCCAAGCGGTCCAGAACCTCTTTCCACTCCTCCTCCGAGACGTCCGGGCCCGGCATCCCGAACCGGAACTGGTCTCCCGAAGAATCCTCGTAGACGATGAGGTTCTCCCGGGTCCAGCCCTCAACGGAGATCGGTTCATGATCCACCCCCTCTTCGTCCAGGAGGGACTCCAGGATCGTCCCCGTGGCACCACCCGAGAGGTAGTGGGCCGAGGACCGCCCGCCCAGTCGATAGATGGCCCGGGAAACGTTGAGGCCCCCGCCCCCCGGCTCGCGGCGGGGGGCCTCGCAGCGGAGCTTCCCTCCCGCTCGGACCCGCTCTACCCGGGTGTTCTTGTCGATGGTGGGGTTCACCGTGAGGGTGGTGATGTCCTCCACGTCAACCTCCAGAAAAAGGGGGGGGAAGGCGTTGGTTTCGGTCGGGCGGGGCGCTCCACCGCGGGGGGCGGCACGCGGGGTTTCCGGTACGCTCAGGAGTCCAGGACCCAGTTCCAGGCTTCCTCGAGTTGATCGCCCTCGAAATGCCTGGCCTCGCCTCGGGTGAGCTTGTCGGTGATCCCCGACAACCATTCCTGCCAACGTGCATCGCCGACAATGGCGTAGCGCTCAACGTCGGCGACGTAGGCCGGCAGGAGCCTCAGGTCCTCCCAGACGGCCTTCGCCGTGGGGAGATCGAGTTCCGCGATGTGAAGTAGGAATCGGACCTTCCCATGCTCATCGAGGGCGCCCTGAATCTCCCGGTGGATCTCCTTGACCTCGGCTTCGGTGATCCGTCCGCCGCAGCGGTACCCGAGGACGTTTCCTGAACTCCGAGATAACGATTGGTACATCAGGTCCCCTGCTCTGGAAAAGACGATCGCGCTGTCAAAGAGTTCGGGCCTCCCACAGCTCTACCAGACGCCAGGATGGACAGTTGACCGCAACCCGGCTGCATTCCTCGGGTTCCTTGGGCGGGGCCCGGCCGGCGTCTCGCCGGCAGGCCCGGTCCGACTCTTGCGCCATTGGAAAGCAAGGGGAATGCCAAGGTCCGCTGGGCAGGGAGAGACCATGTCGGAAGGTCAGACATCCGGAAGGAATGGGGCGCTGCACTCCGCGGCTGGAAGCGAGGCTCGCCACAGCGTGGTGGCCCGCCAGATCCGGGCGCGGGGGAGTGCCGGTCCGGGCGCGGGGAGTGCCGGACCCAGCGGTGCTTCAGGCCATGGAAGAGGTGCCCGGGGGGGCGGCCCATCATCCCCGCATCCCCGATCCCCGCATCCCCGCCGGCATCACCCGGGAGGGACAGGAATTCCTGCGGATCCGTCGCTCGGGGGACGGAATGTCCCTTGAGCGGGAGGTGCTCATGGATGTGCGCTTCGTGTCGCTCATCGGCAGCTCAAGCTGGAACGGGCCAAGGGGATCCTGGAGACCCATTCCTTCGGACTCTGAATCCGGTTGCGGCGAGTTCCCGACGGACACCGAACCCATCCCCGCATTTCACCACGTTCAAATCTGAAAGGCGAGGAGGTCCTCCTGGTCCACTTGGTCCCCTCGGCCCCATGGACCCGCTGGTGGGACCCCCTCCAGGCCTCGGGGAAGATCCTCCCCGAGCCAAGCGAGGTTGGTACGAAAGCTGCTTCGGTAGGAGGGGGACCCTCCAGGAAGATCCTCCGGAGGCACCTTTGCCGAGTTCGAAGCGCCTGTCCGGAAGCGCCTGTCCGAAGACGGCGCTCGCATCGCGGCCCGGCGGCCAGGACCGACCCCCCCCTCCAACGCAGGAACATACTCTCCATGTCCGATTTGACCTCCCACGGAATCAAGCCCCAGGAGACCGTCCACTGGAACCCGCCGGTGCCCTTCCTCTACGAGGAAGCGCTCCGCCGGGGAGACGGGGTCCTGGCGGTGGAGGGACCGCTGGTGGTGGACACCATGCCCTACTCCGGGCGGAGCCCCAAGGACCGGTTCATCGTCCGGGATGACCGCACCGACGACGAGGTGCACTGGGGGGAGGTCAACCAGCCCTTCACCCCGGAGGCCTTCGACCGCCTCCACGGGAAGGTCACCCGCCACCTCTCGGGCCGGGAGCTCTTCGTCCAGGATGTCTTCTGCGGAGCGGACCCCGACCACACCCGAGCCATCCGGGTGGTCACGGAGAGCCCGTGGCACGCCATCTTCGTGGGGAACATGTTCCTGGAACGGAGCCGATTCCTGGAGGAGGGGGAGGAGTTCCAGCCGGATTTCACCGTCCTCCACGCCCCCACGCTGGAGGCCGACCCGGAGGAGGACGAAACCCGGAGCGAGGCCTTCGTGCTCCTGGGATTCGAGCGGCGGATGGTCCTCATCGGCGGAACCCGCTACGGGGGGGAGATCAAAAAGTCCATCTTCACCGTCATGAACTTCCTCCTCCCGGGCGAGGAGGTCTTCCCCATGCACTGTTCCGCCAACGTGGACGAGGAGGGCGAGAGCCCCGCCCTCTTCTTCGGACTCTCCGCCACGGGGAAGACCACCCTTTCCACGGACCCGGAGCGTCCCATCATCGGGGATGACGAACATGGCTGGGGCGAAGGGGGGATTTTCAATTTCGAGGGAGGATCCTACGCCAAGGTGATCCGACTGGACCCGGAGGAGGAGCCCCTCATCCACCAGGCCACGAACCGGTTCGGCGCCATCATCGAGAACGCCGTGGTGGACGAGGACACCCGGAGGGTGGACTACGACGACGACTCCAAGACGGAGAACACCCGGAGCTCCTATCCCCTCCGTCATCTGGACCACATCATTCCCGAGGGCACCTCGGGGCACCCCCGGCATGTCGTCTTCCTCTCCGCCGATGCCTTCTCGGTCCTGCCTCCCATTTCCCGCCTGACCCCGGAGCAGGCCATGTACTACTTCCTCTCCGGCTATACGGCCAAGGTGGCGGGGGCCGAGCGGGGCATCGATGAGCCCGAGGCCACCTTCTCACCGGGCTTCGGAGCGCCATTCCTCCCCCTCCTCCCGGTCCGGTACGCCGAGATGCTGGGAGAGAAGATCCGCCGACATGAGCCCTCGGTCTGGTTGATCAACACCGGGTGGACCGGGGGGCGGTACGGCACGGGGAAGCGGATCGCCCTGCGCCACACCCGGGCCATGCTCCGGGCCGCGCTCCGCGGGGAACTGGACGACGTGGAGTTCCAGGAGGACCCGATCTTCGGGCTCTCCGTTCCTGCCGAGGTGCCCGATGTCCCGGGGGAGATCCTCCTCCCGGAGGAAACCTGGGACGACAAGGACGCCTTCCGGGAGACGGCGGAGGAGCTCGTGGAGATGTTCCGCGAGAACTTCGAGGCCTTCCGGGAGGACGCCCCGTCCGAGGTTTGCGAGGCAGGACCGGCGGAATGAGATGCGGACTGGGCGGGCGCGGAGAGGACATCCCTCCGTCTTCCGCACCCCCGAACTCGCCGCAGAGCACCCGATACGAATCCACAGCACAGGAGAAGCAGCTATGACGAGACCATCCCTCGACCGCGGAATCCTC
Source organism: Gemmatimonadales bacterium (assembly GCA_007695225.1). Classification (GTDB taxonomy): domain Bacteria; phylum Gemmatimonadota; class Gemmatimonadetes; order Longimicrobiales; family Gaopeijiaceae; genus T3Sed10-66. Next base: position 17,509 of record REED01000192.1, on the reverse strand, counting down.
TCCCAGGAGAACCACGAGAAGCGGGAAGAGATCATCGAACTCCTCAAGAAGGCCTACTGGATGGAGATGGAGACGGTCATGAGCTACATGGCCAACTCCATCAACCCCGACGGTGTGCGGGCCCAGGAGATCGTCGAGGCCCTCCGGAAGGATGTCCAGGAGGAGTTGGAGCACGCCCGTCAGTTCGCCCTGCGCATCAAGGAGCTCTGGGGCGTGGTTCCGGGCTCCCTGGAATTCCAGGCGGAGCAGGAATACCTCCAGCCCCCCACACCCCAGACGGACATCGTACATGTCATCAAGGGGGTCATTCAGGCGGAATCGGGCGCGATCCAGCACTACAACAGGATCATCGAGGTGACCGATGGCGTGGACTGGGCCACCCAGGACATGGTCATCGAGATCCTCCGGGATGAGGAACGGCATCTCCGGCTCTTCGAGGGCTTCCTCCGGGAATTCGAGGCCGAGGGAAAGGCCTGAGGGAGCGGCCCGGTCGGCGCTCCTCTCCTCCGTCACCCCCCGGGTGTCCCCCAGAGGAATCCATCATACCCCAGCGGGCTCTCCTCCTGCTCGATCCCATGAGGTATTGCATGCTGGACCACTGGCATCCTCCCGACCACGGCGGGTTCTCCTCCAATCAAAATGACCACCACAAGACGACGGGCCTCGCGGAGCTCCTCCGGAAACGAGGGGCGCCCTCGGTATCCTGGCCAGCCCGACGACCTGCCTTCTTCCCTCCGGCCGTGGGCCAGGGCCGAGCAGGTGTGAGTTGGGGATGACGAAAAGCAAGCAGAGGAATGGGGAGTCGGGACAGGACACGCCCTGGCATGTGAAGGAGGCCGACGACGCGGTCCAGGAGTTGGACACCGACCCGGAGCAGGGGCTTTCCGCCGAAGAGGCCGGAGACCGGCTGGAACGTCACGGTCCCAACCGCATCCGTTCGGGGAAGTCCCTGCCGTGGTGGAAGATCATGCTCCACCAGGTCACCGATCCCCTGATCTACATCCTGCTGGTCGCGGCGGGGGTCTCCCTCCTGATCCAGGAGTATGCCGACACGGCCGTGATCCTGGCCGTGGTGGTCATCAACGGTGTGATCGGTTTCGTCCAGGAGTTCCGAGCGCGGAGGGCCATCGAGGCCCTGGCCGAGATGACGGCCCCCGAAGCCCTCGTGGTTCGGGAGGGAGAGGAACAGCAGATCCCGAGCGAGGACGTGGTTCCGGGGGACATCGTCCTGCTTGCCGCGGGGAGTCGGGTGCCGGCGGATCTGCGGCTACTGACCGCCGAGGAGCTCCATGCCGACGAGGCGGCTCTCACCGGCGAATCGGAACCCGTGTCGAAGCAGGTGGAGCCCGTCGACGACGAGAACGCAGTCCCCGGGGACCGGTTCAGCCTGGCCTTCTCCGGGACACACATCACGCGAGGGCGGGGACGGGGCGTGGTCATCCTGACCGGTGACGCCAGCGAGTTGGGCCGCATCGCCGATGCCACCCGGGAGGTGGGCGAAGTGGAGACCCCCATCCAGAAGAAGATGGGGCGACTCGGGAAGCAGATCGGCGTGGCGGTCTTCATCCTGTCCCTGCTGGTGGTGGCCGGGGGCCTCCTGGTGGGAATGGAGCTCAACGAGATTGTCCGCACGGCCGTGGCCATGGCGGTCGGGGCCGTTCCGGAGGCCCTCCCGGTGGTGCTCACGGTCACACTGGCGGTGGGCGTCCAGCGCATGGCGAAGCGGAACGCCATCATCCGATCCCTTCCGGCCGTGGAGACCCTGGGCTCCACCACGGTGATCGGGTCGGACAAGACCGGCACCCTCACCAGCAACCAAATGACCGTCCGGGCCATCTGGACGGGCGGGCGCCGGTTCGAGGTCGGAGGACAGGGCTACGAGGTCGAGGGGGAGATCGCTCCCGCGGAAGACGACGATGGGGAGGTGGGCGAGGCCGTCCGGCTCACGGTGCTGGCGGGGCTCCTGGCCAACGAGGCCAAGGCGATCCCCCGCCGGGACGAGGAGGACGAGGACAACGAGGATGACGACGGGGACGACGGGAGCGACGGGGACGACGGGGGCGAGGACGAGGGTGGGGAGGACGGCGACAAAGGGGACAATGACGATAACGGCGTCGGCGGCGACCCGACCGAACTGGCGCTGCTGGTTTCCGCGGCCAAGGCAGGGCTGGACCTGGAAGAGACCCGCAGGGAGCACGAGCAGCTCGATCTCATTCCCTTCGAATCCGACCGGCAGTTCATGGCCACCCTCAACGAAACCCCGGATGGGCGCCGTGTCTTCCTGAAGGGGTCCCCGGAAGCCATCCTGGAGCGATGCAACCGGCAGTTGACCGCCGATGGCGGCGAGACCGACCTGGACCTGGATGCGGCGAGAGAGGCTGCAGAAGAGATGGCGGACGATGGATACCGGGTGCTCGCCATGGCGTTGGACTACCAGGACAGGGAGAGCTTTGAGGAGAACGAGCCCGGCTCGGACCTGGTCTTCGCCGGCTTCCAGGGGATGGAGGACCCGGTCCGCCCCGAAGCGGTGGACGCAGTTCGAGCGGCGAAGGGAGCCGGGGTCCGTGTCCTCATGCTGACGGGTGACCATACTCGGACCGCCCGGGCCATCGGGGGCCAGCTCGGCCTGCACGACGGCGAGGGCCGGGCCGAGGACGGAAGGACCATCGACGGCGCCTCCGACGAGGAACTCGACGGGATCCTGCGGGAGGTGAATGTCTTCGCCCGCGTGTCCCCGGAGCACAAGCTTCGTCTGGTGGAACGACTCAAGGAGCAGGGCGAGATCGTGGCAGTGACGGGAGACGGGGTGAACGATGCCCCGGCTCTCCAGGCAGCCCATCTCGGGGTGGCCATGGGGAAGGCCGGGACCGACGTGGCTCGGGAGGCCTCTGACATGGTGTTGGCCGATGACAACTTCGCCAGCATCACCAATGCCATCGAAGAAGGCCGGGTGGTATTCGCCAACATCCGGAAGGTCACGTATTTCCTCCTTTCCACCGGGATCGGTCTCGTTCTGGTGATCCTCTCCTCCCTGCTGGCTCCCTGGCCTCTCCCCTTTGTCGCCGCCCAGGTCCTGTGGATCAACGTCGTGACCAAGGGTCTGCAGGACGTGGCCCTGGCGTTCGAGCCCGGAGAGCCCGGCTTGCTTCGCGAGCCCCCTCGGGATCCGGAGGAAGGCGTGATCCACCGACCGCTCCTCTGGCGTATGCTTGGGCTTGGCGTGTTCATGGCCCTCGTCACCATGGCCGTCTTCTGGTGGGTGCTGCAGACCGACGTCTCCATCGAACTCGCCCGCAGCATCGCCATGACGCAGATGGTCATGCTCCAGTTCTTCCACGTCTTCAACTGCCGTTCCTTCAAACGCTCGGTCTTCAAGGTGTCTCTCCGGGCCAACCCCTACGTCATCGGTGCCGTATTGGTCTCGCTCCTGGCCCACCTCGGTATCCTCCACCTGGGCTTCATGCAGAGAATCTTCGACACCGAACCCATCTCCCTGGAATGGTGGGGGATCATCGTAGCCGTGAGCCTATCCATCGTGGGAGTGGCCGAACTGGACAAGGCGCTTCTCCGACGGCGCGGGGACGGCTCGAAGGGGGACAAGGAGGAAGGCAGGAGTTCGACTTCCCGCGACGCCGCGGAAGCCGACGACGAAACGAGGAGACCACGTAAGGAGGAGGACTCGATGAACGAAGAGGACGAGGTGAGCGAAGAGGACGAGGTGAACGAAGAAGTTGAACGGTCTGAAGCAGACGACGACCGGGACAGCGACGACCGGGACAGCGACGCCGCACCGCCGAGCGGAGAACACGCCGGAGAATATCGGAAGGAAACCGAGTATCGGAAGGAGGTCGTCTACGAGTCCGACAAAGACGGGGAGTATCGGAAGGAAGTCGAATACCGGAAGGAAACCGAGGTCCGGCAGAAGACGGGTGGGGAGGAGACGGATAGGGAGGAGACGGATAGGGAGGAGACGGATAGGGAGGAGACGAGTGAGGTCGAAGGGACCGCGGCCACGGAGTCAGAAGGAGACGAGCAGACGCAGAACCCCTGACCCGACCCCACCGACCCGGCTGGCCCCGCTGGCCCCGCCGAAGCGGCGGAGCCGCGGTTCCCCTCTATCCTGAGCGCCCGTTCTTCTTCAGGATGCGGATCCCCGGAAGCTCCTTTCCCTCCATGAACTCCAGGAAGGCGCCCCCGCCGGTGGAGACGTGGGTGAACCGTTCCTCCAGGCCGAGTTGCGTGATGGCGGCCACCGTCTCCCCACCCCCCACGATGGTGGTGGCATCTGACCGGGCGAGGGCACGGGCCATGGAGAAGGTCCCTTCCGCAAAAGGCTCCCATTCGAAGGCGCCCAGGGGGCCGTTCCAGAGAACGGTCCGCGCTTCGGCGACCTTCTTTTCGAACGACGTCACGGTCTCTGGCCCCACGTCCAGGATATGCCAGCCCCGAGGCACGGCGTTCACGGAGGCAATCTTCCGTTCGGCGTCGGGATCAGGCTCGGCTGCCACCACCGCATCGACGGGAAGTACCAGCTTGTCACCGGCCCTCTCGGCCAGCCGCGTCGCCTCGGAGAGGCTGTCCTCGTCCACGAGGGATTCCTCCACCTCGACACCCCCTGCAGCCAGGAAGGTGTTCGCCATGGCGCCTCCGACGAGGATTGTGTCGGCCACCTCCAGGAAGCGCTCGATCACGCCGATCTTGCCGGAGACCTTCGCACCACCGAGAAGGACGACGAAAGGATGCCGGGGGCTGTCGCGCACCTCCTCGAGCGCCTCGATTTCCCTTGACATGAGCTGACCCGCAAAGGCCGGAAGGTGATGCCCCACCCCCTCGGTGGAGGCATGGGCACGGTGCGCCGCACCGAAGGCGTCGTGGACGTAGATCTCCGCCAGTTCGGCAAGCTGCCGGGAGAATTCCTCCTCGTTGCGCGTCTCCCCCGTGTGGAATCGCGTGTTCTCCAGGAGGACGACGTCCCCCGCTTCCCGCTCCTCCACGGCCGCCTTCACCTCCTCCCCGACGCAGTCGTCCAGCTTGTGCACCCGTGACCCGAGGAGTTCCTCCAGGCGGCTGGCCACCGGGTCCAGGCGAAGTTCTTCCTTCACACTTCCGTCCGGCCTTCCCAGGTGGGAGCAGAGAATCACGATTGCCCCGCGGCTCTTCAGGGTCTCGATGGTGGGAAGGGTCTTCTTGATGCGCGTGTCGTCTTCGATCCTGCCCTCGTTCAGGGCAACGTTGAAGTCGGCGCGCACCAGCACACGTTTTCCCTGCAGATCGGGGGTATCATCGAGGGTCCGGACAGGCATGATGGCCTCCGTTCAAAGATCGAAAAAAAGGAAAAGCATCAGGTAGCTCACCAGTGGGATCACCAGGGCGAAGAGGAGGTTGAAGATCACTCCTGCCCGCGCCATCTGGGGAATGCGGACGAAGCTGCTCCCGTAGACGATGGCGTTGGGTGGCGTGGCCACCGGGAGCATGAAGGCGCAGCTCGCGCCCAACGCGGCCGGAACCGCCAGAAGAAGGGGGTCCTGTCCGATTTCCACGGCCAGTGCCGCCAGCACCGGGAGAAAAGCCGCCGCCGAAGCGGTGTTGCTGGTGAGCTCCGTGAGGAAGATGATGACCAGGGTCACGACCCCCATGATGGCCAGGACCGGCAGGGTGCCCACCCCCGAAAGGGCGCCGCCGATCCACTCCGCCAGCCCGCTCCGGGTGATGGCCCCCGCGAGGGAGAGCCCCCCTCCGAAGAGGATGAGCACGTTCCAGGGGATCTTCCGGGCGTGCTCCCAGTCCAGGGCGAACACCCCCTGCTTCCAGTCCACCGGGAGGAGGAAGAGGAGCAGCGTGGCCGCAATGGCGATTCCGGCGTCGGTGATCCCGGGGAGGACTCCCTCCAGCGCCGGCCGGGCAATCCAGGTGATGGCGGTGAGGACGAAGACCCCCGCCACGAGCCGTTCCCCCACACCCGGTGCCTCCATCTTCGCCAACTCCTCCTTGATGACCTTCCCCATCTCCGGAACCCCGCTTCCCCGGACCCGGAACATCCACCGGGTCAGGACGAACCAGGTGAGGGGAAGCATGAGCGCAGCGAGGGGGACCCCCACCAGCATCCACTGTCCGAATCCGATTGAGATGTCGTATTCATCGGCCATGAACCCGGCGAGAAGGGCGTTGGGCGGCGTCCCGATGAGCGTCGCCGCGCCGCCGATACTCGCTCCGTAGGCGATCCCCAGCATCAGGGCCACGCCGAAGTCGAGCTCCCCCGGGTCGTCGGGCGCTTCCGGATGCTTCCGCATCACCAGGTCGACCACCGACAGGGCGATGGGAAGCATGAGCACCGCCGTGGCGGTATTGCTCAGCCACATGCTCAAGAAGGCGGTGGCCAGCATGAATCCGCCCACCACGCGAACCGGCTCCGAGCCCACCCAATGGAGCAGGTGGAGGGCCACCCGACGGTGAAGGTCCCATCGCTGCACCGCCTGGGCGATCATGAATCCCCCCATGAAGAGAAAAATGATGGGATTCGCGAACGGGCCCGCCGCCGCCTCCACATCCCCTAGCCCCAGAAAGGGGAAGAGGACCAGGGGGAGGAGGGCCGTGGCAGGAATGGGGATGGCCTCGGTGATCCACCAGGTGGCCATGAGAAGTCCCACCCCGGCGGTGCGCCAGGCTTCCAACTCCATCCCGGAGGGGGGTGTGGTGAGAAGGGTGCCGAGGAGGAGGAGTGGACCCAGAAGCAGTCCAACGATCCGGCGCGTCCGGGACGGGCCGTCCGCTCCTGGTTCGTCGCTTGCTCTACCGTGGCTCATCCGCTTTAGCGTAGAAAAGCCGGGCCGGCCAGCTTGATGGAGCGCTCCTCCTGATACGAACCGGCGACCAAGAGCACCGGGTTCGAGTACCATGGGCCGCCCGCCCTGACCGAGGCTCCGGGACCGCGGTAACAGCAGAGCCCGAAGACGAGGCCCCTTCCCAAGCTCGTCCTACCCAGGGCACTTCCAGGGAAGACGAAGGCGTGGTGGGCCCTCTCCGGGTCGAACCGGAAGAGAACGGGGTTCAGGAGACGAGCGTGGAGAACGGAGAGCATGCGGACCTCCAGGGAGCCGGGAGGGGATGAAGAAAGGTGAAAATTCCTCCTGCATATCATGTAGCAAGAACCCTTCCAGAGACATCCAGAAGGCTGTTGAACGACGTGCGCGCTGCCGCCTGGACCGAGAGCGCCCCCTGAGCCGAGCACCGTCTGGCTGCGGGAGTGGGCGTGCGGGATGCCCTCGCCGTCTTCATGGGGACAGGAATCGGAGGGGAAATCGTGGCCCGATGGCCCACGCGTAGAGCGGGCCGTCGGGTGTGCCGGGGAGGTGTCACGTGAAAGGCAGGGCGGATCAAGTATCCTGAGAGCGCCCCTCCACGGGATCCTCCACCTCGGCACGGATACGGGGAAGGGCCTTCGGATGCTCTCGCTGAAGCCACCCCAACAGCTTCTCCCGCACCTCGCAGCGGAGTTCCCAGGCCGCCGGCGAATCCGCTGCGGACATGAGGCAGCGAAGTTCCATGGTCCGGGGGCCGGAATCGGTGACGTGGAGTCGCCAGACCTCCCCATCCCAGTGGGGACTCTCCCTGAGGATCCGCTCCAACTCCTCACGCACCGCATCCACCGGCACAGTGTAGTCGGTGTGCAGGAAGACGGTTCCCAGGATGTTGGCTGACGTCCGGGTCCAGTTCTGAAAGGGGTTCTCGATGAACCAGGAGATCGGGAGTACCATCCGGCGAAGATCCCAGATCCGGACTACCACATAGGTCAGGGTCACCTCCTCGACCCACCCCCACTCCCCCTCCACGATGACCACGTCGTCGAGGCGGATGGGTTGAGTGAGGGCGATCTGGATTCCGGCCAGGAGGTTCCCCAGGGTCCGCTGGGCCGCCAGCCCCAGAATGAGTCCCGCCAGCCCCGCCGACGCCAGGAGGCCGGTGCCGAAGCGACGCAGGGGGTCGAAGGTCATGAGGACCCCTGCCAGGGCCACGAGCCCGATGACCACCAGGAGGATCTTCCGGGTGATCTCGAGCTGCGTATGAACCTTCCTGGCCCGGAGGTTGTCCCGCACTTCCACCCGGTATCGATCCCGGATCAAGGCCTCACCCGCCCGGACCGCACCCGCGGCCAGCCAGCCCAGTAGGAGGATGAGCGCCACCGAGAAGAGGCGCCCGATGGGCCCGTCGTCGGAAAGGTTCGGGAAGATCGCCGGAAGGACCAGGTAGGCCCCCAGAATCGGGACCCCCCAGAGGACCGGCTTTGTGCAGTGGCGCAGGAAGGCCTGCCGGGGACTCAGCGGCGTGCGTTCCAGCCCTCGGTCGTCGCCGCTCACAGTCCCTCCATGAACCCGGACGGAAGGGGCGGAACGTACCGTTTCAGGGGCTCCACCTCGTCGCCCTCGCCACGCCCCTTGGCGGCGTCCAGGAAGGTCCGAACCCACCAGTGGATGTCCTCGCTCCGGATCCGGTCCTGGAGAAGGGCCATCCGACGCCGACGCTCCTCCTCCGGTAGGCCGCAGGCACGCTGGATCGTGGCGGCCACGTCCTCCACGTCGTAGGGGTTCACGAGGAAGGCGCCTTCCCGAAGCTGGGAGCTGGCCCCTGCATGCTCACTGAGGATGAGAACCCCGTCGGACTCGGGACTGGCCATGCAGAATTCCTTCGCCACCAGGTTCATCCCGTCCTTCAGGGGTGTCACCAGTGCGATGCGGGCCATGCGGTAGTGGGCCAGGAGTTCCAGGCGGTCCCACTGCCCGTACCGGTAGTGCACGGGCGTCCATCCCGGCCGGGAAAATTCGCCATTGATTTCCCCCACCAGGCGATCAATTTCCGCCTTCATCCGGTGGTATTCCGGGATGTCCTCCCGGGACGGGACCACAAGCTGCACCAGACTCACACGTCCCCGGAGTTCGGGGTATCGCCGGAGGGCCAGGCGAAAGCCGCGCAGCTTGTGCGGAATGCCCTTGGAGTAATCCAGGCGATCCACACCCAACAGGATCAGACCTCGCTTCGACGGCCCCGTCCCAGGCGGACGGTGGGCCACGTCCAGCTCTTCGGCCTTCCGGACCACCTCCGGAGTTCGGGAAGCGTCGGCAAACTCCTCCACGTCGATGGAGATGGGGAAGCTTCCCACCGTCACCGTGCGCCCCGCCACCTCCATGGAGACGAGACGTCCCCGCTCCCGCAACTCCAGGCCCGGGATGAGGGAAGTCACCGTATACAGGAAGTTGTCCCGGTCACGGACGGACTGGAAGCCCACCAGATCGTAGGAGAGGAGTGAGCGGAGGAGGGGGAACCTCCAGGGGAGCTTCAGGAAGAGGTCCAGGGGGGGAAAGGGGATGTGGAGAAAGAACCCCGCAGGGAGGGTGACCCCCAGCTTTCGGATCCCCTCCCCCACGCTCATGAGGTGGTAGTCGTGGATCCAGAGGAAGTCACCCTGCCGAGCCTCACCGGCCAGCGCCGCGGCAAACTTGCGGTTCACCGACGTGTAGGCGTCCCAATATCGGGGGCGGAAGTTGCAGCGCCCCTGGAAATCATGGAAAAGAGGCCAAACGACCTGATTTGAGAACCCCAGGTAGAAGCCTTCTTCCTCCTCCGGTGTGAGGCCCACCCCACGGAGTTCGTAACCCAACGCCTCCGACTCCGTTCGGAGCACGTCGTCGATGTCCTCCGTATCTCCCTCGCCCACCCCGGGCCATCCCAGCCAGAGACCGCCGCTCCGTCGGAGGACGGGCTGGAGGGCGGTGACGAGCCCCCCCGACCCCCGCTCCAGGTTCCACGCTCCCCCGGGAAGCGGACTCAGGACCACCGGGAGTCGGTTGGACACAACCACCAGGCGGTGGAAGTCGGTTCCGGATGGGGCCGACGACGCCAAGTCCCGGGCCTTCATGGTTCACCTCACGGAGGAGTCGGACGAACGAATCCCCATGCTTCAAGGGGTAGGCTCCCTGGGAGGCTATTCTTGTCCTTCTCCCGAGTTCCACTCCACGGGGCGGGAGAGGGGGTGGACTCCCAGGTGTCACATCCTGGGGAGGGCGGGAAGGGAGCCCCGGAGCCCCGATTGAGCCTCCGCGTCTGCCCCCGGGTGCCGCCGGGCCTTCCGGAGCTGGAGGAGGCTCCGGGAGCCCAGGCGGAGTTTGGCGGGAAAGGAGGTGTGTGCACGCAGGTGCAGGTTGTCGTATCCGTTCCGCCGGATTTCGTGATGGATTCCCTGGTATACCCGGGCCGCCACCGCCACCGGTCCCTGGAAGAATCGGGGAAGCGCCGGGATGGCCGGGAATGCGGCTTCGTATTCCGCGTCGGCGGCGGCCATGAGTTCCTCCATGAGGATATCCCACCTCTCGGGGAGGACCCCGGACCCCACTGCCTCCCCCAGCGCTCCGATCCCGATCCCATGCCGCTCCAGCCATGCCTTGGGGAGATAGACCCGTCCCTCCCGGAAATCCTCGCCTACGTCCCGAAGGATGTTGGTGAGTTGCATGGCATGTCCCATGGCCTCCGCCCGCCGGAGGACCCAGGGGGTGTGGGTTCCAAAAAGCTCCGTAAGCCAGAGCCCCACCACCGATGCCACCCGGTAGGAGTATCGGCGCAGATCCGCCAATTCCTCATAGTGGGGTGGCGCCAGGTCCATGGCCACACCTCGGATGAGTTCCTCGGCGTAGAGAAGGGGGACCCCCCGCTCCGCCGTCTCCCCGAGGACTCCGGTGAGGAGGGGTACCCCAGTGTCCTCGCCACCATAGGCGGCGCGGGTGAGCTCCATCCAGGCCTCAAGCCGGGCCTCCAGGATCTCTGGGGGGAGGTGGGGTGCCCGATCCACCAGGTCGTCGGTGAAGCGGCAGAAGGCGTACACCCCTGCCACGAGCCGACCCTCCTGCTTCGGGAAGAGCCGGGATGCAAAGCGGAAGGAGCGCCCGTGGTGGGCGAAGTAGCGGAGCCACTGCTCCTCGCTCCCGAGTGCTCGGGCTTCGGCGCGCACCTCCTCAAGGATCCGACCCCGGTGGGGCGCGCCGCCCGTGCCCGGCAGCCGGTCGACGAGCACGGGATCCCCCTCCGGAAGCCGGACCTCCCCAGGGGTGGAACGGTCCAGTTCCCCCTCCTCTCGCGCCATGGCCTTCCGCGCCATCTCCACCCATTCCTCCAGGACGATGGGGAGGCGATGCTCGTCCGGGCGACCCTGGAGCCATTCCACCACCACTCCGTCCACCTCGCCCCGGAGTCGGGCCAGCGCCCGCCCCATGGGCGATGAACCGGAAGCGTCCTTGCGGAAGAGGAGTTCCCGGACCTTTCTCGGGGCATCGGCACCGGTGGGAAGGTCCCTCAGGTCCTGGATCCCGGCCTCCGTCAGGGGCCAGGTCCACTTCTCCTGCCCCAGGTCCTGAAGCGCAGGCTTTCCGGACTCGGTGGACGGGCAGAGGTCCAGGAAATCGTCCACCATCTGGTAGAGACACCCTATCCGGACTCCCATCCGGTAGTCTTCCTCGGCACCGTCTTCGTCCCCTGCCAGTGTACGGCCCAGGGCCAGGGCACAGCCGAAGAGTCCCCCCGACTTCCAGGAGACAATCTCCCGATACTCCCCCTCGCTCAGCCACTGCCCGCGGCTGGCTCCCTGTGCCTTTTCTCCGGCCACCGTCCGCTCCACCGCCTGCGCCATCCGCCGGACGAAGGCAAGGGAGCCGGTTGCCGCCGCCAGGCGATACGCTCCGGTGAGAAGGTGGTCGCCCTGCACCAGGGCTGCATCCAGCCCCCGCTCGGCCTGGAGCGAAGCCACCCCCCTTCGGCAGGAGGCCTGATCCAGGATATCGTCATGGATGAGGGATGCCTCATGCACCATCTGGATGGCCAGCGTCCCCTCCCAGAAAGCCTGCGGGAGCTGGTCCACCTTCGAGAGTTGGGCACCTGGGGGAAGGGCCGCTGCCGTCGCCAACAACGGGCGGAGTAGCTTGCCCTCCACCTTCGCCCTTGGAAACCCCGGGATCATCGCCCACCGATTCCCGACCTCGGACAGGGCGCGGCTCACCCGCTCCCGGAGTTCCTGGCCATCGCCAGTCTCAACGCCGCTCATGCCCCCTCCCCAGCCGCAAGGGGAGACGGGCCGGGGAGGGTCCGAGCTCCCCCTGCAGCCGGGGAGAATTTTCGGTGGATTCCCCAGGCCAGGGCGCAGGCCAGCACCGTTACCGCCAACGCCAGCCAAAGTCCCTCCACGACCAGCATGCCCACAGGCATGAGAAGGGTCGCCCCGTAGTAGGCCAGAGCCCAGGAGGATGACAGACCCGCCCCCCACTTCCGGACCCCCAGGGCCTCCATGGCCCCCATGAGAATCACCCCGGTGGCCATCCATCCTGCCAGGTTGATCCAGGGCATTCCGTAGTATGGGCCCGTGTCCGCCCACCGCCAGTAGAAGGGCATCTGGTAGCTCATCGCCGGATCCAGCGCCAGGTCCCACATGGTGAGGAGGGCCGCTGCGAAGATGATCCGTGGGGCCCACTGTCCAGCGTCAGGAAGGGTGGCTCGGGCCATGAGCCAGGCCGGAAGGGCCATGAGGAACCAGGAAAGGGGGATCACCCAGGGCACCCGTCCGCCGATCTTGGCTCCCAGGAGATGGGTATACTCGTACTCACCGAAGGGAAGCCCGGTCCCCGTCCCAAGGTGCTCCGCCAGAAAGGAAAGGAGGCACACCGCCAGCGCTGCCGGGACCCAGCGCAGGCCGGCGCGAAGCACCAGGACCCAGAAGAGCACTCCGGCTCCCAGGAGGATGTGGGCCTGGGCGAAGAAGTTGTAGGAAATGCGCCAGAACCCCAGGAGCGCCTCGGGAACCCGCTGCGGATGGAGGCCGAAGACCGCGTATCCCACAATGGCCACCAAGGTGAAGATCAGGAGGGCAGCGACCCCCCACCCCTCCGGCGCCCCGAACCAGGAGGGCCGGCTCCACCTCATCCGAGTTTCCGCCACAAATCCCCCCCCTGGTCCTCGGTTCGATTCCGGCCCCACTCCAGGAAGGATTCCATGGAAGGGATGATTTCAAATGACCGGAAGGGAGTGCTCACCCGGCCCGGCTCGAAGGTCTCGCTGCTCACGCCCCCGAAGACCAGGTCATAGGGGAGATGGGATCGGTAGAACTCCCGGAGTACGTCGAGACAACGTCGCATGTGGGCTGCAGATCCGGGGGGCGAAAAGGACACACAGATCAGACTCGCACCCTGCGCCCGCTGGATCGCGGCGAATTCTTCCGCCGGAGTGTCGGCCCCCAGGTAGAACACGGTCCATCCCGCTTGCTCCAGAAGGACCCGAGCGCACATGGCACCCAGATGATGGTGGTCTCCCTCCATGGCTCCCACCACGGCCACCCTGTGCGACCCGTCCCCATTCCGGGAAGGGGTGAGCATGGCCTCCGGGCCACTCCCCTGGGAGAGGCAGATGAGGGCCTCCATTGCGGCTTGGCTGGCCATGTGCTCCTCCCCAATGCGCAAGCGACCTTCTCTCCACGCCGTTCCCACCTGCGCCATGAGGGGCCGGATCGCGCGATCACAGAGACGGGCAAGGGATAGATCCGGCCGGGAACCCAGTTCCCGTAGGAGCGCAGTGATTCTCCTTGGGTAGCCCCTGACCAGCCAGCCCATGGAAAGAGAGACGATCCGGTCGAAGTCATCATGACGAACCGCGTCCCGAACCGCCAGCCAGACATGTGACTCGTAAGGCGCGAAGGGGGTGAGGTAGGTCGGCACCCCCCGCTCCTTCGCGAAGCTCATCACATCTCGAAGGTAGATCCGCCGGTGGCCACCGTCCGTCTTCTTCGTACGGAGTTCGCCGCTGTCACTCCATCTTTTCACCGTGGAGGGATGGACGTCAAGAAGATCCCCCACCTCAGTGGTTGTCAGAAAGAGTTCGGAGTTGAATCCCTGCATGGTTCCTCCGGGACGGAAACGGACCTTATCGACGTGACGACGACCGGAGGGCAAGATATGGTCGAATCTGGGGAGATGTCAACAATATCTCCACCATACATCTACAATTGCTCGACAAGCAAGGTCCATTCCGAGACTCCGGTTCCCAGGCGAAAGGTGGGGGCGGCACCGCCCGGGGCGCCGCCGACACGCAAGCGACGGCCCAACGTCAGTGCCGGGAGGACTCTTCCGCCAGCCGGGCCACCGCCCGCGCCATCCCTGGAAAAATGAAGGTGTGCAGGGGGAAGACCGCGTACCAGTAGAGAATCCCTCCGAGACCCTCCGGCGCAAAGAGTGCGCTCTGCACCAGTCGGGTTCCCTCCCCTTCCGGAATGGCCTCCCATTGGAGCCAGGCGCGGCCAGGGACCTTCATCTCGGCGCGCAATCGCAGAAGCCGCACGGGCTCGATGGCCTCTACCCGCCAGAAGTCCACCGCCTCGCCAGCCTCGAGGGTCACCGGATGGCGACGCCCACGCCGTGTCCCCGGCCCTCCGAAGATCTGGTCCAGGAAGCCACGAACCCCCCAGGCCCAGTCCCAGTAGAGCCAGCCCCGCTCCCCCCCAAGTGAGCTGAACGCCTGGAACACCGCGGCAGGCGGTGCATCCACCTTCAGGGTCCTTACTTCCCGGAGGATCCCCTCCCGGTCTTCGAACTCGAAGGTCTCGCCCATCCCCAGGGCACCACTCCAGCGGGTGCTGACATCTCCCGTCTCGATCCGTTCCAGGGCAAGGCCAACCGCCTCCCGGTAGAGGAGGGGCCGAATCTCCGGAAAGAGGTCCCTGGACCGGGTGACATCCCCCACCACCGGCTGTACCACCCCTTCCACCAGAGGGAGGGCGATGTCATTGGGAATGGGGGTCACCAGTCCCACCCAGAGACCGGAGAGCCACGGCGTGAGGACAGGGACCGGGACGATGATCCGCCGCAGTCCCCGCACCTCGGCGTACTCCACCATCATCCCCCGGAAGGTGAGAGGCTCGGTTCCCACTTCCAGGACTCCCAACGCCTCCTGTCGTTCTGCCGCAGCCACCAGGTAGAAGAGGATATCCCGGATGGAAATGGGACGGACCTCGTTCTGGATCCAGCGGGGCGCCACCATGGCCGGAAGACGCTCGGTGAGGTAGCGCACCATTTCGAAGGAGGCGGAGCCGGAACCAATGATGGGGCCGGCCCGGAGTTCCGTCGTGGGAAGACCCTCCCGGAGGATCCCACCGACTTCGGCCCGGCTCCGGAGATGTTCGGAACGGGTCTCCTCCTCCGTCCCAGGAAGGATCCCTCCCAGGTAGACCAGGAGGGGGAGATCCCCGGCCGCCTGGACGAAGTGGCCGGCCGCCTCCCGGTCTCGCTGGGCGAAGTCGGCACCGCCGTACATGGAGTGCACCAGGTAGAATGCAGCATCCATCCCGTCGCAGATCCCCTCCAGGCTCTCCGGATCCATGAGGTCCCCGGTTCGAACCTCCACCCGGTCCTGCCATGACTTCCCCAGGAGCCGACGGGGATCCCGAACCAGCACCCGGACTTCGTGACCCCGCTCCACGAGTTGGCCGATGAGTCGGCCGCCGATATACCCAGTGGCCCCGGTAACCAGGATCCTCACGACGGCACCGCGCTATCCGGGTGCGCTCCCAGATTGGCGATCATCATCGGGGGATCCCCTTCAGGATTCCGGAGAGGAGGGGGAGAACCTGCTTCTTCCGGCTCACCACCCCGTCCAGCCGGAAGACCTCGTCTTCCTCCACCACGGGATAGGGGATGGCCGACACCAATTCCGGGTCTCCACTCACCAGGAGGAGGGAGTTCTGGGTCTTCACATCCGTGACGAGGAGGGCGGCCAGGGCCAGGTCTTCCCGGGATCGGCTCCGGGCCAGCGCGCCGGCCAACTCGTCGGAGCGATGCCAGAACTCCTCGAAGCCGAGCTCCTCCACCTGGGAGATGGCGAAGCGGACGGCCCCCTCCAGGTAGACCTTCCGGTCCAGCCCCACCACCTCGTCCGGTTCGTGGGCCACCACCACCGATCCCGATGAGAAGATGGTCTCCGCAAGTTCACTTCCGGTGAGACCGGCGATCCCCTCCAGCCAGCGGAGGACGTCCTCGTCCACCCGCGTCGTGGTAGGGCTTCGGAGATTCAGGGTGTCCGAGACCAGACCGCCCATCATGATCCCCGCCAACTCGGGAGTGGGCTCCAGGCGAGCCATCCGGTACAGGTCGGCGATGATGGTGCAGGTGGAGCCCACCGGACGGTTCACGAAGAGGATGGGCTCCTCGGTGCGCAGATTCCCCAGGCGGTGATGGTCCACCACCTCCACCACCTGGACCTGATCGGCCCCCGCCACCGCCTGGGTGAGCTCGTTGTGGTCCACCAGGATGATCCGGGTCTGGGTGGGGCGGAGGATGTCACGTCGGGTGAAGACGCCCTGGAGTCGGCCATCGTCCCCGGTCACCATGAAGACGGCGGGGTCCAGGGTCGCCGTCCGCCTCCTCACGCTCTCCACCGTCTCCTCCGGGGGAAAGGAAACCAGATCCGTCCCCATCACGGCATCGACCCGGGTGGCGGCGCGAATCGTCCAGGCGGTGGTGGCCGAGTCATAGGGACTCACGATGAGGCTCACCCCTGCTTCCTGGGCCCTTTCCTGGACCTCGGGCTCCACGCCGAGCCCCCCACTGATGACCAGGAGTCGCACCCCCCGCTGGATGGACCGCTGCTGGATGTCCCACCGGTCCCCCACCACGATGACGGTCCGTTTCGGATCCAGCTCCTCCTCATCCTGCCGTCGGTCGAAGGAACGGATGTCCATGGCTCCGACCCGGACAACCAGCTCCTCCACCTCGGTCTCGTTCTCCAGGTGCAGGGGCGTGGCCTTCAGGGCCCGGATGATGGCTTCCAGGGAGGTCGTCACCCGACGGACATCCCGGGCGGGACCCACTCGGGGAACGAACGACTGTCCCACGTGGAAGATGGAGACCATCCCCTTCAGGCGGTCCCCGTCCTCCACCACGGGGAGCACCTGGATGTCGTACCGATCGATGAGTTCCAGCGCCTCTGCCAGGGTCGCCCCCGGCCCCACGGTGACGGGATCCCGGGACATCTGCTCCCGAAGACGGGGGGTCACATCTCCCACGAAGGGAGGAAGGGCCACCCCGAACCGGTCCAGGATGGCGTCGATGCGGACGTTGGAGTTGCCGCAGCGGGCCGGATGGAAGGTTCCTTCGTCGGTACGTCGCTTGAAGTCGGCGTAGGCCAGGGCGGAGCAGATGGCATCGGCGTCGGGATTCCGATGTCCGAAGATGAGGGTGGGGGGCGGCGGCACGGGGAGGGTTCTCCGGGGCTGGATTCGGTTACGACCCCAACAAGGTCGGGTAAGGCTGGGATGGGCCGAAAGGGACCCCTGGAACTCGCCATGGTTCCTTGCCGCCTGACGGACCTGCAGGGATGAGCCTCGCGGTGAACCCTCTACAAGACAGTACCTCCGAAGGATGTTGAACCAGGGACGGCCCGCAGCGCCTCGGGGAGGAGCGGGCCCGGGAGCGGGCCTACGTCTGGCGCTCCC
>REED01000115.1 GCA_007695225.1 Gemmatimonadales bacterium | reverse complement strand
TCTTCGGGAGTGAGCTTCATGGCTTCCGCTTCAAGCTGTTCCAATGACATTTCGACGCTCCAGCGCTCAAGTGATCCCTTCCCATATTACTCCCAGGACCGACCGCGGTTGCCCTGTTCCCATCAGACACTCTTCGGTTCGCTTGCGCAATCTGGCCATCCGCGGCCGCCACCACCAGTTGTTTGTCTTTCTTGAAGATGACCGTCTCCGGCTCCTGGCCCCCAGGAGTTCAATCATCCGCTCGATCCCCTCCCGAGCGGGGGTGGAGATGCTCTGAGGGACACTTCTTCCACTCGGAGTGGTCCCGGCCGGACTGCACCTCCTCCTTCACCTCGGCGTCGGTGCTGGGAAGGAAGGCGACGAGCAGCCCGAAGGGCCCGAACAGGATCCCCACCAGGAACCAGGCGCACCCGCTCCGGCCCTTTCTGGACGCGATGACCATGGAGGCAACACCGAACAACGACCAGAAGAACCGGAATTCCATGGGGTCCACTCCGTGGGGCTCGGGAGCTCAGCGGGTGGGAATATGGCGGGACCCTACGACAAGCGGGGGCGGCAAGCCACGGGAGAGCAGGCTCAAGGGGATGGGTGGAGGAGAGAATCAACATCCGCTCCTCAGCGCGGCATGGTAGGAGAAGCGCCAACACCGTGACTGCAACCCCAGGGAGTAGACCGATGCCGAACCAGAGATAGCCCCCTCCCCCTGGGGCTGGAGCCCCCTGGCGCAGGGCCTCCAGCTTCGTGGGTATCAGGTGCCTGGTACTGCCCCTCGGCGTTTGTTGTGGGATGCTGTTGGCGGGGCGCGGAGATGCGAACGCGCGTCCTCACGAGAACATCCCATTCCCACACGCTGGGCTACGAAGTGTGACGCCACGCAGGGACCCGCCCCCAACACGATCCAAGAACAAACGTCCAGGGGTGGAATCAACGGGGTGCAATCCCCTTGGGGGTTCGAGATATACGATGACGAGGACCTGGGATACGCGAGGACGAGGGGAGGGTGGGAAGGTAGCGGGAGCCTTTGGCAGATCAGAGTTGCTGCCTCAGCCACCATTCGAACGTTCTTGCCCTCGCCGACGTCCGATAGGTCAGTTCTTCCAGTAGTTCCTCTGCGATATCGAGGTCCTGGTCGCAGTCTTCCCAGAACTCTTCCATCTCATCCACCGAGTGATTGTAGAAGGGCCTCCCCGGGTGGGGAGAGGCATCGGGCACTTGGGGCATCGGGGTCGGCGGAGCCGGATCAGGAGCCTCCAGTTCAGGATCGGGACCGGACAGACCGAACCCGATGGGTCGGCGCTTCGACGTCGAAGGGTCGGAGGGATCCGAGGACTCGGAAGCAACTGACTCCGGTGGGACTGGAGTGCGTAGGCTACCCTCCAGCGCATTCGCCCGGGCCTCCTCCACCGCCCGGTTGATCCGAGCCATGAAGGCCCCGAGGGGACCGGTGCCCGGCGCCTCAGCCATGACCCGCTTCGAATGCGCGCCGCTGCATCTCTGCGGTGACATCCAACTGTTTGCTGGGGACGATGACGTTTTCGGCCAGGGCCATCTTGTCGGAGAGGAGATCATCGAGGTGCTCCTCCACCGTCTTCCAGCCGTCGCCGCGCACGATGGGATAGTGAACCTTCACCGGACGCTTCTGCCCGATGCGGTAGACCCGGTCGGTGGCCTGGCGCTCCTTGGCCGGATTCCAGAGCCGGGAATAGTGCACCACATGGTTGGCGGCCGTGATGTTCAGGCCAACACCGGCAGCTTCGGGGGAGAGGATCATGGCGCTGAACCCGCTCCGGGCCTGGAACTCATCCACCACTGTCTGGCGCCGCCCCCCGGCCACTTCACCGTTGAGGATGGAGGCATAGACTCCGTAGCGCTCCAGGAGCACCTCCTGAAGGATCTGCTGCATCCGGCGGTATCGGGTGAAGAGGAGAGCTTTCTCACCGGCGTCCCGGATCCCGTCCAGGATCCGGATGGTCTCTTCCAGCTTCGGACACTCGCTCACCAAGACATCCGCCCTCTGGCCCACCGGCTCGATGAGCTCCGGGTGAGAACAGGCCTGGATGAGGTATTGAAGACCGGCCAGGGGGATGACCTCTCCCCCGAGGACCTGGGCGGCGACCTGGTTGTAGACTCGCCCTTGCCGCTCTCCCAGCGGAACCGGGTAGGGTCGGGATTCCCGGGGTGGGAGTTCCGATGCCAGCTCCTTTTTGGTGCGGCGCAGGTAGTGGGGTCCCAGACGGGTGTGGAGGAACTCCAGAGCTTCCTGGCGCGCCTCACTCCCCTCCTCCCCCTCGGTGATGGGGCGCTCCACCTGCTCCCGGAAGTCCCTCTCGGTCCCCAGGGGTCCGGCCTGGATGAAGTCCACAATACACCAGAGCTCGGAAAGGCCGTTCTCAACAGGTGTCCCGGTCATGGCGATCCGGACCCGGGCCTTCAGGGCCTTCACGGCGGCTGTGACCCTGGCGGATGGGTTCTTCACCTTCTGGGCCTCGTCGCACACGGCGGCGCACCAGTCGATCTGAGCCAGCAGGAGCTGGTCATTCCGGAACGTCTCATAGGTGGTGATGACCACCTCGTGGGCGGCGATGAAAGCCTCGTTCCGGCTCCGGTCCGCTCCCTGGTGCACATAGATCCGATTGATGGCCGGGCAGAACTTCCGGATCTCCGCCACCCAGTTGGGGATCAGGGACTTGGGGACGATGATGATGGAGGGGGAAAGGGCTCCTTCCTCCTTCAGATGGGCCAGAAGGGAGATGACCTGCACCGTCTTGCCCAGCCCCATATCGTCGGCCAGGAGCCCACCCATGGCCTTCTCATGGAGGTACCGGAGCCACCGATACCCCTCCAGTTGGTAGGAGCGGAGTTCTGCCTGGAGCAACGCGGGAACCGGGTACTCGGGCAGTTCGACGGCGACCTCTCCCAGGCGAGGAGCCGGCTGGTCCCCTTCTTCGCTGGAATACTCCAGCACCTCCAGGTTGGGAGCGACTTCGAGGACCAGATCCAGATCGGCCCGACTCAGCCCGTCTTGACTATGGGGGTCGTCTCCCAGTCGCTCATGCGCCGCCAGAAAGGCCTGGGCTGCTTCCAGGGGGATCCGGATCCAATCCCCTTCGTGAAGAACGTACTCTTCAGCGGTCTCCACGGCCCTCCGGCAGAGTTCGGCGAAGACGTTCCGGTCGAAGGCCGGAGCCTCCCCCGCCCCCGGGGCCCCGTCGACGTCCACCGGCCCCTCCGGCTCACCGGTACCGTCTGGCCCATCCGGTCCACCGGCGACACCTGAGGGATCCTGGGAGGTCTCCCAGCCGGTGCCGATGGGGTCGTCGTCCTCGAAGAGGCGGGCATCCAGGTCCACCGAGAACCAGTCCCGGTTCGCGGATGGGCGCACGGACAGGTAGGGCTGGGACCGGTATCGCCTGGGGACCACGCCCTTCACCCGGGGGCTGAACCGGGAGAGATCAATGGCTTCCGGAACGAAGGCCTGGGGGTTCTCCTGGAACCGGGCCACGTCAGGCCCCTTGAGCCGCCGTCCGCCCTGAAGCTCCCCCAGCGCCGACACCTCCTGGTCATTCAGGACGAGACGGCGCCGCCGGCGGGCTCCCTCGATCCTGTTGTAGACCTCCTTCACGGGACCCTGCCTGAGGTCCTCCTGGAACTCCTCGGCGCCCACCGGCACAGGCTTCAGATGCACCTCATCAGGGGAGAGGTATTCCGCCTCGATGGTCAGTCCATCGGGGGCCAGGGTCTCTTCCCGCTGGAGGAAGCTGTCCACCGTGGCGCCGGCCTGACTCGCTGCGGCCTTGACCTCGGCGATACGCCTCAGGTCCTGGGCAAGGCCGGCAGTGGGCGGTCTGGCACCTGCAACCTCCGCCAATGTCCTGAGCCGGTTGCCGGGAAGTCGAAACAACTGGCCGCTCTGTTCGACGAAGGGGCCTCGCTGCGCACCGGCGGGAAGGGGGTCGCGGCTCCCTGCCGGTGTGACGTCCAGGGCCAGCCGGAAACTCCGCTTCCCGGGGATCCCGAGGCTCCGCACGTGGACCACCGGATCCGGAAGCTCAGGGGGCAGACAGAGGGTCTTCTGCTCCTCCGGCTCGAGGCCCCACAGGACGGAGGAAGGGATCACCAGGGCTCCGTCGTCCTGGTGCTGGGCCAACTCCTCCTGGTACAAGGCGTCCGCCAGGCGAACCCATGCCGGCGCCCTGGCTCCGGTGGAGGCATCCAGGGGAAGCGGGAGCACCCCCTGAGGGCCCACGACCTCGGCGGGAATCACCAGCCCTCCGGTGCCGAACCACGACATGTCGGGCCGGTCATATTCCAAGGTTTTCGTCATTTGGGTCCCTGTTTGAGCCAGGCCTGCATCCGACGATCCCCCCTCTCCCTCCACCCCTGGGAATGCATGAGACGGTTGTCCGGGGCGCCTCTCAGGCGATCCACCGGGTACCGGATCCGCTGTTTCAGCTCACCGGGTGAATCCGGGCGTACCATCATGAACCGGCGTGTCAAATCCAGATCGTAGAAGTAGGCCGCATTCCCCGTCTCGAAGAACTCCACCACACCGAACCGCTGGAACACCATGATGGCGTAGCGCACCGTCCCGGCCTCTCCCGCCTTCACCTCCATCATCTGTTCGGACCACCGGTTCACCCAGTAGTCCTTGCGCTCATGATCGGTGAAGAATTCGTCCAGCGTCTTCCGGATCATCCGACGATGGAACGCCTTCCGGATGAAGTCCGACAGGGGGTCCCAGAACTCGCGCCGGGATTCCGGGGAGAAGGGGAGACCGAAGGAATCGGCGATGGCCACGCAGAAGGGCTCTTCCCACTTCCCCATCGAAAGGGACCTGAGGTAGTTGCGCCCTGCCTCCTGCCGCCCCTCGGGCGAGAGGTAGTCCCACCCCTTCTGCCGGAGGGGGAGGGGTTCCCGGAGGATCTCTTCATCCTTCCCCTTCCGGAGCCATGCCCCGGCCAGGTGTGCCACCATCCGGGTGTCACGGCTCAGTGGGGACTCCTTCCGGGCCAGCTCCTCGACCAGTGTGACCCGCTCCTTCCGGCTCCAGGCCATGACCCCGTCCTCGAGGGTCTCTCCAGCGAGCCAGGCCGTGACGGTCTCCCGTTCCTTCGGCCCAGGCCAGCGGGCCCGGGGGGCCTGAACGAGTTTCGCCAGGACACGGTGGGAGCGGCGGTCGGCGGGTGCCCCCTCCAGGTTCTGCCAGAGGGTGGCACAGGGGCGGGGTGAGCTCCGAGCTAGAAGAACCGCCTCGGCAGTGTCCGCCACCTCAGGCCAGATCAGGAGTCCACGAGCCACGGCATTGAGCTCCATCGGGACGAGGCCGCGGGCCAGCTCCTCCAGGGCCTCCGTTGTCCCCCGGGCCTGGGCCTCCGCCAAGCGCCGGCGGACGGCCTGAAGGCTCTTCTGGGGGATGCTGGGAGGCCCGGAGGTGAGGGAGTCAGGGTGAAGAATCAAGGCACGCCCAACCGCCCGGCTCACCTGAGTCGGACGAAAGGACAACCGCTCCCGGAGCGACTTCACTGCGCCCCCGACTCCGCCCCGGACACGACCGGACCCTCACCGGACGGGAGGGTCTCCAGGAGTTGGCGCATGACCCGCTCGTCATCCAGATCGAAGCGGATCTCGATCCGGCGCGACCCCTCCCGGTCCACCACGGTCCGTTCCGCATCCAGGTAGCGGAGATCGGCGAAGGATCGGCCCACAGCCGTCATCCGGTCCACCAGGAGGTCCCGGTGGCGCTCGTCGGCCGCTTCCAGGATGGTGGACATGACGGCATAGGCCCGCTCCTGGGAAAGGCGGAGATTGTAGAAGTATGTGCCGTCATCATTGGTGTGACCTTCGATAATGATCCTCCGGACCCTGTCGCTGAACCGGGGATCGTCGAAGATCACGGACAGATACTGACGGGCGAAGGCTTCAAGCTGCTCCCGACCTGCAGGCCGGATCTCGTAGGAATCCTGGGCGAAGAGGACCTGATCACCGAACCGGATGGCGCCGGCCTCGGTGACCTCCACCATCCGGCCTTCCTCCACGCTGAACTCCTCCTGGAGCTCTTCCACGATCTGCTGGCGAACCAGGAGGATCTCCCGCACCCCGTCCAGGCCGGACTGGTAGGAGTAGAGGGCGGCCAGGAGCATGAGGGCGAAGATGAGGAGGAGCCCAGCGAAGAGATCGCCGTAGCTCATCCAGAACGACTCGTCCTCCTCCTCGACTCGCCGCCTCGGCGGCCTGCTCCTGGGGAGTGATCTTCGATTCTTCATCTACCGCCTGCCTCAGCTCCGTGCCCCATTCTCATCCCGGGCCCGGGCGACCCACTGGCCGAAGCCGTTGATGGATCCGGCCAGTTCCACCGTGGCCGACCGGGAGTCGGCCACCACGGCCGCCAGCTCCTTCAGTTGTTTGCGCGCCTCGATGGTGAGGGGTTTCAGTTCATTCACATGGGTCCCCAGTTGCGCCGTGTTCGGGGTCATCTCCTCCAGCGCGTGCTGGATCTCGTTCAGGGTGGCGCTGAAGCGGTCAATGACCGAGGCCACCTCCTGATCGAAGACCTTGAAGACCTCGTGGAGTTTGTCGGCGGCCAATCCGGTGAATTCCGTGACGGCGCTCTCGAGCCGCGGCACCATCTCTCCGGTGGCACTCTCGAAGCGCCGGCCGGACTCGGACAGGAGTCGCGTCTGCTCGGCAACGCGGTCCAGATGTTGGGCCAACTCACCCCTCAGGGTCGCATTCACGCCGGAGAGTGCCTCCGACTCTGCCCTGGCCGTGGCGGCCATGGCCCCGGCCGCCTCCGCTGCGGCGCCGTAGCTCCCCACGGCCTCCCCAATGGCCGCGTGGATCTTCTGAAGTCCGTCCACCGATTCGTTGAAGGCCATGGAACTCGACGTGGTCACCTCCAGGAGTTGGGTCTGGAGCTCCGACATCTCGGCCAACTGGTCCAGCGTGGGACCCAACGTCTCGTGGAATCGCTCGATGTTCCGGTTCGCCTGCTCCATGGCGCCGGCGATGGCAGTCATGTGGGAGGTGAGGTGCTCGGTGAGCCCATCCCGGAAGCTGGCCACCATTTCGCCCAGCGAGTCTTCCTGCGCCTCGGCCTGCTTCTCCATGAATTCGGAGAGGGACACCCGGACCGCCTCCAGCGCCGGCACCACCTCGGCCCCGAGACTTTCCCGGAAAGCCCCGGAGAGCTCCGTGGCCAGATCCACGGCGAGGGTGCGGAGGGTGTCGGCCTGCTCCTGCTCCTGCTCCAGTTGGCGCCGCATGATCTCATTGGCGGCCTCGGACGTCTCAAGGGCTCGCCGGGCATATAGCTCAGCCGCCGACCGCCAGGGGAAGAGGGCATGCACCACATCGCCCAGAACCTCGATGCTCCGGTCCAGCCGTCCGAGCTGCCAGCGGGACGCCAGGATCCAGAGGATGGAGAGGAAGATCCCGGCGATGGAGGTGG
>REED01000216.1 GCA_007695225.1 Gemmatimonadales bacterium | reverse complement strand
CGGAATGTCTCGGTGAAGGGGCTGGACGTGGGACTGGTGAACCACTCCACCGGAGGTGAATCCAAGGGGGTCCAGTACGGGCTGGTGGGGTACATCGAGGGCGACATGCTGGGGTGGCAGGCCCATCTCGTGAACATGACCCGCGGTCACTTCACCGGATACCAGTCCGGGTTCTACAACGAGGTAGGGACGGGAGAGGGATTCCAGTGGGGGTTCGTGAACCAGGCTTCGAGCTTCAGCGGGCTCCAAGTCTCCTTCGTGAACGTGGCGGACGACCTGTACGGAGTGCAGGTGGGGCTCGTGAACGTCATCCGGAGCAAGGAGACCTTTGCCTTCCTCCCCATCGTGAACTGGAAGTTCTGACGGCGTTCCCGCCCCGACATTCCTCTCGCCGCCCGCCGCCGCCCGCCCCTCACACTCTCAGAGGCGCTGACGACTCGGTACCCTGACGCGCACCCCTTCCTCTCCGGGTTCTGCGTCGGGGTCGGGGAATTCCTCTCCGGGGTTCACGAAGGCGTCCATCTCCACCCGGTGCTGCATCTCGTAGAGCCTCTGGTAGAGGCCGCCCGCCCAGCGGAGCTCGCTGTGGGGCCCCCTCTCGACGATCTGCCCCTCATCCAGCACCAGGATCTGATCGGCGGAGACGATGGTGGAGAGGCGGTGAGCGATGACGAAGGTGGTCCTCCCCTTGCGAAGGGCGTGGAGCCCATCGCGAATGAGGGCCTCCGACTCGCTGTCCAGGGAGGAGGTGGCCTCGTCCAGCACGAGAATTCGGGGATCGGCCAGGATGGCCCGGGCGATGGCGATACGCTGGCGCTGACCCCCGGATAGCTTCACCCCCCGCTCTCCCACGATGGTTTCGTACCCCGCTTCGAACCCTTCCACGAACTCAGCGGCATTGGCCACCCGAGCCGCGTGGCGGATCTCCTCATCGGAGGCGCCGGGGCGGGAGAAGCCGATGTTCTCCCGGATCGTTCCGTCGAAGAGGAAGTTGTCCTGGAGCACCACGCCCAACTGGGCCCGGTAGTCCCCCAGGCGAAGCTGGGCCAGGTCCTGTCCGTCCACCAGGACCCGTCCGGAGTCCGGTTTCCCGAAGGCCAGGACCAGCGAGATCATGGTGGATTTCCCTGATCCGGAGGGGCCCACCAGGGCCGTGGTGGTCCCGGCCGGCGCATGAAAGGAAACCTCCTTCAGCACCGGGACGCCCGGCTCGTAGGAGAAGGTCACCGATTCGAAAGCCACCTCGCCCCGCAGCTCTCCCGCCGATTGGCGGGTGGCATCGTCGTCCCGCTCCGTGGGGAGGGCCAGGAGTTCCCGGATCCGATCCAGCCCGGCGAAGGCGTCGGTGATCTGGGTGCCGATCCCGGCGATCTGCACCAGGGGTGAGACCATGAGGCCCACGAAGAAGATGTACATGACCAGTTCACCCAGCGTCATGGTCTCAGCCAGGATGGCCTGTCCCCCCATGATCATGATGAGGACTCCGATGGCGCCCACGATGACCGTGGAGGCCGCCGTGACGGCGCTTGTCCCGGTGATAGTGCTGGCGATGTTCCGGAAGAGGCGGAAGACGCCCTTGGTGAAGACCCGCGCCTCCCGGCGTTCCGCCGTGTAGACCTTCAGTGTGCGCACCCCACCCAGCGCCTCGCTGAGACGGCCAGTGACCTGGGAGGTTAGCTCGTAGCGTTCCCGGAAGATCGGTCGGAGCCTTCGGAAGGCGTAGAACATGATCCCGGAGAAGCCCAGGAGGAGCACCAGGGCCCCTGCCGTCATCTGCCAATTCAGCCAGAAAAGGATGACCAGCGCCGCCGTGGCGGTGAGGAGTCCCCCCACGAGCTGGATGATTCCGGTTCCGATGAGATTCCGGATCCCGTCGGCGTCCTCCATGACACGGGCCAGGAGAATCCCGCTCTTCGTTCGGTCGAAATAGGAGGTGGGCATGCGGAGGACATGGGCCTGGACCTTACGGCGCATGTCGGCGATGGCCCGCTGTCCGGCCACGCTCACCACCTGGGAAAGGCCGAAGGCGGAAGCGGCCTGGAAGAGGGTGGCAACCCCGACGGCAACCGCCAGGGGAATCAGGAGATCTCCCCTTCCCTCTCCCAGGACGTCGTCGATGAGGAACTTGGAGGAAGCGGGGAGGACGAAGCCCGCCGCCCGGTTCACCAGCATGAGGCTGAAGCCCACCCCCAGGGTGCGGCGGTACCGCCAGATCAAATCCCGGGCCTCCCGTCGGACGGTGGCCAGGTGGAGTTTCCGTTTCTTTCGCTCGTCGGCCTGGGATGCATGGGATCTGGACATGGCGGCCTGCTACCCGAGCCAGCCGGGGAAGTTACCGGGATGCGCGCCGCGCCCCCCCGGCGGGCGCCCCGAACCGGCGTCCGGATCGCTGCTCAGAGGGTAGGAGCCTCCACCATCACGCCGACGAAGAGGATCGTCCCCGTGAGCCGTTCCCGGAGGGCGAAGAGGAAGGGGCGGTCCGCCCGGACCTCCGGGGGCATGGAGGTGGCCATGGCCACCGAGGTCACGGCGGCGGCTTCGGTCCCCTCCTCGTCGACCCGGACGAAGCTCTTCTGCTTCACCTCGTCGATCCAGACACCGGTGTCTTCGAACATGCGGGAGAAGTCGGCGCCTCCGTCGAAGGCGATCCCCATGCCCATGTTCCGGAGGGCGTCGTTCAGGACCCCTTCCCACTCCATCTCGAACCGGGGGAGGGAGAGGAGGACCCGGGAGGTCCGGAGGTTCCCCACCAGGTCGTCCCACCAGTCGGGGTCCATGGTTTCCACCAGGTCGTGCACCGAGGTCCGATCCCGGGGCACCACTACGGTCATGGCGTAGGCTCCCCCGCCGTAGGGAAGATCCACGGCACCGTAGGTCTCGGCCTGGACATGGGAGAGGGTGTCATCCCGGATCATCAGCTCCACCGGGGCGGTGCTCCCGTCCGCCAGGTGGA
Organism: Gemmatimonadales bacterium; assembly: GCA_007695225.1. GTDB lineage: Bacteria > Gemmatimonadota > Gemmatimonadetes > Longimicrobiales > Gaopeijiaceae > T3Sed10-66. The sequence goes on along the minus strand of REED01000216.1, from coordinate 4,573 downwards.
AGGGGGCGCTCCGGGTCAGTTCCGGATTGAAGGGCTCGCTCCACCCCGCCTTGAACCAGGTGGCATTGATGAGGTAGGCCACGATCTGTGCGGGGATGGGATCGTCGACGATTTCCTCGATGCGGCCCCGGGTGGCCTCCCGGACCCATGCGTTGATGGTTCCGGCGGCGCCTGGCGCGCCGAAGTCCAACCCCGATACGTGGGCGTCGAAGTAGCGCTCCACCCGTTCCCGGAAGGATTCCCGAACCGTCAGCCCCTGGCGGTACCACACCGAATTCCCCACCGCCACGTCCACATTCGGATCCAGGTCGGAGAGGAGTTCCAGGAGTCCCAGGTAGGATTCGTTGATCTCCTCCTCCGAGAGCCCATGGAAGCGGAGGGTCGCCCGCATGGCCTCCCACGTTGCCCCTTCGGCGCCGTTCATGGTCATCCCCAGCGCCATGGAGGCGCTGAAGGGGGAGAGGAAGACGGACTCGTCCGGGGTTTCCCGGGTCATCTCCCGGAGGAGGTCGAAGCCGAAGGCGTTGCTGGCGCCGATGGCGGCCACCTCCGCCGAGGTCAGGCTCCGCGGAAGCTCGGTGATGGGGGCCGGCGGGGACGGATCCCCTCCTGGACCCAGGAGGGAGTCGCAGGCGGGGAGGAGGGCCACCAGGAAGGCCAGCCCGGCGGCGGGCAGCATGCGGGGGGACGGCAGGGTCATGTGGGTGCTCCTTTCCGCAGAGGCGGGATGGTCGGAAGGCAGGGCTTCCTTGGGCGGGACTTCCCGCCCGGTCGCGGGCCGACCTCGGACACGGAATCCTACAACGGAAACGAATGGAGGCGTGGATTCAGGACAGCGGGACGATCTCCCCGGAATGGGCGAACCCGGGTGGACCCTCCCGCTGGGGGCCCACCCGGGTTCGAAGTGCCGTCCACCGGAGCACCGGGCCCCGGGCGGTATGGTACCGCCGGGGTCAGCGGCCCCTGGCGACCTGGACGATCGGGGCCCGCTCCTGCACCGGAGAGGCCATGCCCCTCCGCTGGCGGAGCTGGGATCCGGTCACCTGGTACTCCGGGAGGGAGTAGTTCAGGGTCCGGGAGAAGCGGCGGCTGGTGGAGGTCAGGATGCGCATGGTTGGACTCCTTCGATCTATGTGGTTGTTTCCTCGTGTGTGCCGGATCATCCGATCCGTCGTCCTTGTGACGTTCCCTACGGAGGAAGGGTTGCGCAGGTTTCACCGGCCTTCATGTTTCGGTTTCCAATCTCTTTCCTGCATACGGACCGCACCCATGTTCTCAACCGATCCAGGCCGGCCCCCCGCCCCTTCCGCCCCCGAGGAGAGTCTTTCCGGTGTCCGGGTCCTCGATCTCTCCGGGAATCTGGCAGGGCCCTACTGTGGACAGATCCTGGCCGACCTGGGGGCCGACGTGGTGAAGGTGGAGCGCCTGGGGTCGGGGGATCCCGCCCGCGCCTGGGCGCCACCGGCCTGGGGCGGCGACGGGACCCTCTTCCTGGCGGCCAATCGGGGAAAGCGAAGCCTGGCACTGGAACTCGGTACGCGGGAGGGGCGCCAGGTGCTGGAGCGTCTCCTGGAGCGCACGGACATCCTCATCCAGGCCTTTCGCCCCGACGTGGCCGAGCGATTCGGGCTCCAGGAGGGACAACTGAGGCCCCGCTTCCCCTCCCTGATCCTGTGTACCATCACGGCCTTCGGGCATGAGGGACCCGACAGGGACCGCCCCGGATACGACCCTTTGCTGCAGGCCCACGCGGGGCTCATGTCGGTGACGGGCTTCCCGGGCGGCCCCCCGGTCCGGATGGGAACCTCCGTGGTGGATCTGGGCGCGGGGATGTGGGCGGCGCTGGGGGTGCTCTCCGCCCTCCGGGCCCGGGACAGGACCGAAGGGGGCGGCGCAGGGAGCCATGTTCGGGTCTCCCTCCTGGACACGGCCGTGGCCTGGGTGGCCTATCACCTCATGGGGACCGAGGCCACCGGCGTGTCTCCGGGGCCCCTGGGATCGGGGCTCGGGATGATCGTGCCCTACGGGGCCTTTCCTGCCGCCGACGGGCCCCTCATGATTGCCGCTGCCAACGATGGGCTCTTCGCGCGGCTCTCCCGGGCGTTGGAGCTTCCGGCGCTTCTCTCCGACCCCCGCTTCGCCACCAACCCCGCCCGTGTGGCGCACCGGATCGAACTGGAAGGGGCCATCGCGGAAGTGACGAGGTCACTCCCCCGGGTGGAGCTGGAGCGGCGACTCCGGGAGGCCGGAGTTCCCTGTGCCGCCGTCCGGACCATGGAAGAGGTGGCCTGGGACCCTGGGGTGCGGGACGTCTCTTTCCGGGAGGAGCCCCATCCTCACATCCCCGGGTATCGCGCCGTGGCGCCTCCTCCCACCTGGGACGGGCGAAGGGCGCCGCCTCGAACCCCTCCCCCTCCGGTGGGGGGGGACACGGGGGAGATCCTGCAGGAGCGGGGATTCGCCCCGGAGGAGATCCAGCGCCTGCGAGAGGACGGGGTCATCGGGTGACCTGCCGGGCGGTCAGATGCGACGGATGCGGACCGGCCCGTTGGTGGTGCGGATCCGGATCTCCGGTCCTCCCTCTCCCAGGACACCGGAGAGATTCCGTCCCAGTCGGCCCTCCACGGTGATGGGAAAGTCGGTGGTGATGCCCCCGTTCCGGGTGGAGGCCTCGATCCGGGCCGAGACGCCTGCAGGGAGGTGGAGGCTCACTGCGCCGTTGGTGGTCTGCAGGTCGGTGTCATGCTGCAGTGCGGCTCCCGGGGAGAAGAATGCCTGGACGCCGCCGTTGGTGGTACGGGCTCGGACCGAACCCTCCACGTCCTCGAGGCGGATGCCCCCGTTGGTGCTCCGGACCTCCACGGCGGCCCGGACTCCGGTGACCGAGATTCCCCCATTCGTGGTGCTCAGGTCCAGCTCCGTTCCCACCGGGACCTGGATCCGGTAACTCACCGACCATGAAGTGCGTCCCCGCGTCCGTGGCCCCTCCGTGGACAGGCGGCCGGGGGCGGACAGGACCTCCACCTCCCGGGCCAGCTCCGCCGCATCCCCGTCGCTCCGGGCGCGGGTGGTCACCCGGGCCTGGACCCGGATCTCCGTTCCATCCCATCCCTCCACGCGGATGCCGCCGTTGGGTCGTGCGTTCACCTCCAGAGCGCCGTTCCGGGTCTCCAGGGTGAACTCCCGGACCTCGCAGTGATTCGACGAGCCGGCGTCGTCACACCAATCGGCGGTGCCCTGGGCGGCTGCGGCCGCTGGCGCGAGGAGCGCGAGGAGGAGGGCGGGGGCCATCCCTCCCAGGAGAGGAACGAGACGGGGCGTGCGGAGCGGGGCGGTTGTCCGGGGCATGGAATTCTCCAGGTTCGAGGGTCAGGGGGCTGACCCGACCTACGAGTCTCTCCTCCCCCGGGTTTCGAGGGAGGAGGTCTCGCTGGAGTCCCGGGTCATCGGAGATTGGACGTCCTCCGCCCCGGGAAGGTTGGGCTGTCTTCGGTTGCGCCTGGCCCGGACTCAGGGCCTGCGCGCGTCCAGCCCGGTGCTGTTCTCCGGCTCCTGACGCTGCCAGTGGAAGGTGGGAAGGGTCCGCTGCCGGGGCCACATTTCGTCCAGCGTGTCCCCGTCGTAGAGACGGCCGTTCTTCATCACGAAGCGCACCTCGGCGGTGTTCCGGATGTTTTCCAGGGGGTCCCCGTCCAGGACCACCAGATCGGCCAGCTTTCCCGCCTCCAGGCTCCCCAGGTCATTCCCAAAGCCGATGGCCTCCGCTCCCAGGATGGTGGCTACCCGAAGGGCGTCGTGCTCCGAAAGCCCCCCCGCCTGCATGGCCCAGAGCTCCCAGTGGTACCCGATCCCATGGAACTGGCCGTGGGCGCCCACCCCGGCCCGGCCCCCGGCTTCCACCAGGTCCCGGACGAATTCGGCGTGGCGGTCGAAGATGTGCTGGTCCCGGTGGAACCATCCCGCCTGTCCGCCGGCTCCCCGGCGGGATGCCTTGGACTCCATCTCCTCCCATGGGGTGAAATGGCGCATCTTGGCATTGCCGAAGACGTCCTCGGTGGAGAAGAAGTAGTCCTCCGCCCAGGGGCCGCCGTACGAGACCAGGAGGGTGGGTGTGTAGGTGGTCTGGGCGCCGAGGAAGAGCTCCCGGACATCTCCGAACAGGGGGTAGACGGGAAGGGAGTGCTCCAGCCCCGGATACCCATCCATGACCTGGGTCATGTTCAGCTTGTACTGGAGCCCCGCCTCCACGGTGGGCATGAGCTCCAACTCCCGGGAGGCCTGGATGAGCCACTGGCGCTGCTCCCGGTTCCCCGTCATGTACATCTTGAAGGTGTTCACCCGGTAGTGGTCCCGGTACCGCCGGAGGATGTCCCGGGCATGATCCAGGTCCCGGACCATGGCGCGGGAGAAGACGCCGGGCCCCGTGTGGGAGATCCTGGGTCCGATCATCTGACCCGTCTCCACCAGGTCCTGGTAGGTGAGGATGTCGGTGGTGGCCGTCTGGACATCGTGCGCCAGAGTCACACCGTAGGCCAGATTCGGGAGGTACTGCCAGACCTGGGTACTGTGGATG
>REED01000190.1 GCA_007695225.1 Gemmatimonadales bacterium | reverse complement strand
CCGACGGCCGACGAGGGCGGTTCTTCCTCTTCTTCTCCCTCACCCTCGCCGGGAACGTGGGCCTCATCGTCGCCCGCGATATCCTGGGGTTCTACCTCTTCTTCGCCCTCATGACCTTCGCCGCCTACGGTCTGGTGGTCCACGCCGTGTCCAGGGAGGCGCTCCGGGCGGGCCGTATCTACATGGTCATGGCGATTCTGGGGGAAGTGGCTCTCCTGGCGGGACTCTTCAGCCTGGGTGGAGCCTTCGGCGGGGTGCCCACCTTCGGCGCCGAGATGGAGGCCACCTGGGTGGAGTTGGTGGCGGGGGATGGCCCCACCTTCGGGGGCACCACCATCGCCCTCCTCCTGGCCGCCGGCTTCGGGGTGAAGGCGGGACTGATCCCCGTGCACCTCTGGCTCCCCCTGGCGCACCCGGTGGCGCCCACCGCCGCCAGCGCCCTCCTGAGCGGCGCCATGATCAAGGCCGGCCTCCTGGGATGGATGCGTATGCTCCCCCAGGAAACGGCGCTCCCCGAGGTGTCCATGGTGTTCCTGGCGGTGGGGGCGGCGGCGGCGCTCTACGGGGTGGTGGTGGGGATCCTCCAGGACGACCCCAAGACCGTCCTGGCCTACTCCAGCGTGAGCCAGATGGGGTACATGGCCATGGGCACGGGGCTCCTGGTGGCCCGTCCCGAACTCATCCCCTGGGCCGGTGTCGCCCTGGCCCTGTATGCGGTCCACCACGGGATCGCCAAGGGGGCCCTCTTCCTCTCGGTGGGGGTGGCGGACCGGGTGCCGCGTTCGCCCGGGCTCCCGGGCTGGGGACAGGGACGGGGCGTGGGCCAGGGAGTCGGCATGGATGGGGCCTCGTCCGAGAATGGGACGACGCATCCGGATCGGGCTCGCCGGTGGATTCTGGGCGGCACCGTACTCCCGGCGTTGGCGCTGGCCGGCCTGCCCCTCACCTCGGGGGCCCTGGCCAAGAACACCCTGAAGGAGGGCCTCCAGGCGCTGGGGGGCACGGCCTACACCATCCTGGACCTCTACCTGCCCCTGGCCGCGCTTGGGACCACGCTCCTGATGGCGCGCTTCCTGGTGACCCTCCGGCGGCGGCGGGAGAGCGCCGAACCCCACGACGACGGCCAACTCCCCTTCTCCTACAGGACGTGGACGCTGGTGGTGCCGTGGGCTGTGTTGGTTCTCCTGGGAGCGAGTGGTATGGCCTGGCTCCCTGCGGTGGTGGACGCTCCCGACGCCGTGTCCATCCCGGGGCCGGGCTCCGAGATCCTGGTGGGGCTCGTCCCCGTTCTCCTGGGGGTGGCCCTGGGGTGGGTGGTGCTCCGGGTGATAAGGACCCCCGGAACGCCCGCCAGTGCGGGAGAGGCCGCCTCTCCTGCAGCGGACCGGATGCCGGGAGCCACCCCTCCCCTCCCGGTGCGACTCGCCCGTCTCCGGATCCCCGCCGGCGACCTCCTGATTCCCCTGGAGGCCGCCCTCCGCCGCCTCCCACTTCCGGACCAGGAACGGTGGGCAGCGGCACTCCGTGCCCGGGTGCGCCGGGCTCTCGCATGGAGCCGGCTGGTGGCCCGCCGCTTCGACCGATTGGCGGCCCACGACGTGGAGACCGTGAACGGCCCGCTTCTGGGCATCATCCTGGTGGGCCTGGCGGTGGCGCTTCTCCTGTTGGTGGGGTGTATGCCTGACACATGAAACGCGACGCTGTGTTTGCCCGGGACGACCATCGGTGCGTCTACTGCGGGGAAGGTCCGCCGGAGGTTGAGCTCACCGTGGATCACGTGGAGCCCCGTCGGAAGGGAGGGGACAACAGCTCGGGGAACCTGGTGACGGCGTGCGAGGGGTGCAATCGGTCCAAGGGAGGGCTGCCGGCCTGGGCGTGGCTCCGGGACCGGACACCGGAGCGTACCCGGTTCCTGGCCCGGGCCCCCTACGTCTGGCCCCGGCTCCGCGACGCGGTGCGGGAGGCGGCGCGCCTCCATGGATGAGTGGGCCGAAGCGCTCATCGAGGCGCTCCTGGAGCTACCTTCCTCCACCGTATACCTGCTGGTCGCCATTCTCTGCTGGGCCGAGGCCGCCTTCTTCCTGGGGTTCATCACGCCCGGGGAACTGGCGGTAGCGGCGGGGGGGATCCTGGCCTCCCGGGGTCGGGTGGAGGTGACCCCTCTGGCGGGGATCGTGGTGGCGGCGACGCTGGCCGGTAACGCCACCGGATTCCTCCTGGGGCGCCGCTGGGGCGCCGGGGTTCTGGAGTGGGCGCCGCTCCAGCGAGTCCTCGGGGAGCCCATCGCCATGGCCCAGACCTTCATGCGGCGGCGTGGGGAATGGGCCATCGTCCTGGGGCGGGTGAGCACCCCCACCCGCATCGTGGTGCCCTTCCTGGCCGGCGCCTCGGGGATGCCCTACCGCCGCTTCCTCCTCTTCGATGTGCCGGCCACCGTGATCTGGGCCGGGGTGTGGATCGCCCTTGGATTCGTTCTGGGCGAATCGTGGGAACGGATCCAGGAGGTCGCCGGCACCGCCGCCATCCTGGTCCTCATCCTCTTCGTGCTGGCGGTGGTGATCCGGTGGCTCGCCGCCCGGGTGGCTGCCAATCAGCGGCGCATCCGGGCCTTCGGCCTCTGGCTCCTGCGCGTCACCGGCACCCGGGGGCTGGCCCTCTTCCTGGCTCCCGGCTTCAGGTGGCTGGGACGACGTCTGGACCCCCGCCTGGCCCAGGGCCTCGGCCTCACCATCGGATTTGTGGCGCTCCTGGGGGCTGTGGGGGGCGTGGGGCTGGTCCTGAGCCAGACGCGGGCGGTACGGGGGCTCGCCCTCATCGATTTTCCGGTGCTGGAGTGGATGGTGGGCGTGCGCACCGAGGAGGCGGTGAATGTGGCCCGCACCGGTCTACTGGCCTTCCACTGGCCGGGGATCTTCGGTGTGGCCATCCCCCTCATGGGTTTCCTGGCGTGGTGGGTGGGATGGGTGGCGGCCATCCGGGTCGGACTGGGGCTGGTGGGCGCAGCCGGAGGGGCGTACCTCCTGGACCGCATGGTGCTGGAGGGCGTGGTTCCCCGGGCCGAGTTCCCCTCGGTCCCCGTCGCGGTGGCGGCGGGCCTCCTGGTTCACCTCACCGCCATCACGGCCCGGCGACTGGGGTGGGGACCGTCGGTGGCGTGTGCGGCCGTGTGCACCTTCCTCCTATGTACGGTGGCCCTGGGCACGGTGGTGGCGGGGTGGGCCGCTCCCTCGGGGATCGCCCTGGGAGTGGCCCTGGGTCTTGCCTGGGCCACGGCTCTGGAGCTCCCGTGGACGATCCGAGGCTCCAAGCCGGAGGTCCACGCCGCTTCATAGTGGAGAAACCGTGGTGGATGAGCCGTGATCTCGGGACTGGCTTCCAATCCGTAGCACACCATATTTTGGATCATGGATCATCTATCGGATCCAACAGGGCTTCACGGGTTCCGGGCACCCCGCTCGGAAGGGAGCAGTGATGATCGAGGAAGCGCAGGTTGAGCCCCTCATCCATGCCCTCGACTCCGACGATGATCCGGGCCATCAGCGGCTCCTGCTGGAGGCGTTCACCCACCTGGGACTCTCTCCCGCGGCCTGGCGCGCCGCTTCCTGGGTGGCCCGGAGCGCACTCCGGACGCTCGGCGATCCGAACCACGCCGATCCCGCCGTCATGCACTTGGCGGCCCGGGTTCCCCTCCGCTCAATCCGCGACCGGCTCCGCCACCTCGCTTCGGACCCTGAGTTCGCCGCCGCACTCCCCGCGGCTCTGGCACTGGCCGAGGTGGGGGACCCCTCGGGGGCGGAGACCCTTGTCCGGGATCTGGCCCGAGAGCCCTCGGTTGCGGTGGCCCTGGCCCTGGCCCGCCTCCCGCTGGAGGAGGGTCTGGTCCAGGGCGAGGATCTCGAGCCCGCCCTTCGCCCGGACGAGGACGGAGGGCAGGGAGTGATCCGGATGTGGGGATCCATCGCCCTGGCCCGCATCGGGGAATCGGATCCCCTGGAGGAACTCTGGGACGGACTCGTCCGTTTGCCCGAAGCCTTGGCCAGGCAGGTTTCCGCCTCCCTCTTCCCCACTCCTCCGGGCCTGTTCTCCGGGGCCCCGGGGACCGTCACATCCCAACTGGCTGCGGTGCGACCCCTTCCTGCGGCGGTACTGGGATTCATCCACCATCTACGCCGACGGGACTACGACGACGAATGGAGCCCGCGACGTTCCGACCTGGTCGCCCACCCCCGGGACGCCAGACTCCTCTTCGAGGGGCTGACGGGACAGACGGAGGGTCCCCCGGAGGAGGCCGAACCCCTGGTGGAGGGAGGTCCCGCCGAACCGCCCCCCCTCTCCGCCGCCGGGATCGTGGAGGCGGCGGCGCTGAAGGGACTCGCCCGCCGGCAAGTGGCGTGGATCGCAGCCCGGTCCGGGCCCGATCGGATCCTCGAGTCACTGGCCCCCCTGATCCTGTCGGGCGTGGGAGAGGAGCGGATCCGATGGCTGTCCTGGTTGGCGGAAATGGCGCGGCAGTGGGAGGTGCCGCCCCCCCTTCCGGGAGACGCCGGAGAGGGCGATCTCCGTCCGTCCCCCGGGGAATTGGTGGACGACATCCCGAAGGAGATGATGGCCACGAGCCCTCGCCCGCCCGCCGGGCCGCGTCCCTCTGACCCACCCGGGGCCATCATCGAGCTCTTCCCGGACATCGCCACCGACACCCCTCACCCCCTGATGGGGACCCCCCTGGTCCTCACCGTGTCGCTGGATCTGGAGGCCGCCGACTCCACCCGAGGGACCGTGACCGTCCCCGACACGACGTGCCCTGTGGTCCTCCGGGCCCACCTACTCCTGGGGAGCGCGTCGGCGTGGAGTGAATTGACGTGGGTGACAGGAGAGGGGACCGTCCGTCCCGCCGTGTTCACGTTGACGGCCCCTGATATCCAGACCAATCGCGCCCTCATGGAGGTCCGGGTGAACTTCTACCTGGAGCATCGTTGGTGCGGCGAGGCTAGCCGGCATCTCGATGTGCGGCAGGATTCGGGAGTGCCTCCCCTCGACGAGATCCCCCTCCCTCCCGGCCCTCCCTCCTGGCGAGCCGGGCTCACCCTGGAACCGGGGGCCGTCCCTCCGGACCTCATTGTCCGAATCCAGCGGGGGGAAGCCGCAGGCCGGTACCTGTGGTCCTGCCTCAGCCCGCATCTGGACCTCCCCGCGCCCGACGATCCGGCCAAGGCCCTCATGACGCTGGCCGGCGACGCCGCCACCTTTGTGCGCCAGCAGTTCGGTCCCCGGGCGAACCGACCTCTGGGCCGCATGGACCTGGCCGACATCGAGGGAATCGGCGAGGAGATCTACCGTGCCACCCCCGACCACTTCAAGGACAGCTACTGGGCGGTTCAACAATGGTCGGAGGAAGCAGGCCTCCCCTTCGAATCCATCCAGATCGTCACGGACGAGCCATTCATCCCCTGGGAGCTCATGCGCCTGGACGATCCCGTGCGGGCCCCCGGGATACCGGCCGAGTTCCTGGCACTTCGCCAGGGCGTGGGCCGGTGGTTGGCGGAGCACGTGGGAGGGCCGCGACAGCGCATCCCCGTGTCGGAGTTGGCGGTGGCGGCTTCGGACTATCTGGACATCCCGGGCACGAATCCCCTCCCGTGGGCCGCAAAGGAGCTTCACCTCCTGGAGACGACCCACCGGGCGACCCCGGTAGCCCTTCTGGGGGAGACGGTTCTGGACTTCCTGGAGCATGGGACCGCGCAGGTGGTCCACTTCGCCTGTCACGGCCGTATGTCGCTTCAGAACCCCAACGCCTCCGAACTGGTGATGGAAGACGCCAAGCATGTACGTCCGACCCACGTAGCCCGGGGGCAGGTCCGGGATCAGGGGCTGGGGCGCCACCACCCGCTGGTCTTCCTGAACGCCTGCGAGGTGGGCGGGGCGGCCGAAGCCCTCTCACTGGTGGCGGGATTCCCCGCCGCCTTCCTCAAGGCGGGCGCCTCGGCCCTGGTGTCGCCGCTGTGGGTGGTCAACGACGAACGGGCGTTCGAGATCGCCCGGGACTTCTACCAGGCCGCCCTGGTCCCGGGAGGTGGACGGCCCCTGGGGCAGCTCCTGCGCGACGTTCGAGCCCGGTGGCGGGACGAGGGGCACCTCACCTATCTGGCTTACGTGCTGTACGGCGACCCCTTGGCCTGGGTGGACCCGGTTTCCCGCTCCGACCCTCCGGCGCCTCCCTACCCGTCCCTACCCTCACCCCGAGCGTCGGCCGAGCCATGACCGAGGAACGCTTCCAGTTGTTGGGCGACTTCACACCCATCCAGCTCCACGAGAGCGGTATCTCCCTGGTGGCGCCCGGTCTGTTCGGACAGGGGACGATCCACCCCCGGCGGACGGACCCAGGGGGACGATCGGCCCTGGGCGAGCAGGACGAACTGGCCCGGGCCATCGACGAGAGTGGGGCCGAGGATCGGTTCACCCTGGTGCTGGACGCCCCCACCCCCGAGGCCGGTTCGGGAGGCGGCGGACGTGGCGGAGGGACGGTGGCCCACGACGAGGTGCTGATGCAGGTCCCGCTGGGCCAGGAGGAGGGGGCCTTCCTCCTGTATGTGGACGAGGCGGGAAGGGTCAGCTACCACTTCGGGGCTCCGGAAGAGCCGGCGTCCCCCCTCCCCTCGTCCCGATCGTCGGGAGTGGCGTCGCAGGCGACCTTTCGGATTCCCCTGCGCCAGGCCCGCGACACGGAGGCGGAAGGGGGACGAGGTCTCTTCTCCCGCATCACGTCCAAGATCATCAAGGTGATTGTGGTAAAGGTGATCCCGGACGCAGCCGGCGGAATGGCTGCTCGGGGGGTCCGGCGCTGGGAAGAGAGGTTCCGGTCCCACCTGGGACTTCACGGCGGGAGCTGGCATGAACTCCTGGCTCCGACGCCCACGCCCGCAGGTGACCTTGGGCGGCTGGAGGGACGGAGGGCCCTTCTCCTGATCCACGGCACCACCAGCACCACAGCAGGCGCGTTTGCCCGCCTCACCGAGCAGGAGCGTCTCCTGGAGCGACTGCGTCTTCGCTACGGCGACAGGATCCTGGGGTTCAACCACCACACCATGAGTCGCTCGGTGGCGGAGAATGTCCAGCAGTTCCTGGATGCCTTCCAGGGTGCACCCGGTCGCTACACCTTCGATGTCATCGGCCACAGTCGGGGAGGCCTCCTGGCCCGAGCGCTGGCGGCTCGAAGCAGCGGGGGCACGCTGACGGGGCATCCTTGCCGGCCCCCCGAGGGCGTGGAGATGTCCATGGATCGCATCGCCTTCGTGGCCACCCCCAATGCGGGGACCGCCATGGCCCGACCCGACGGTATCCCGGGACTGGTGGAGCGATTGACCAATATGGTGAACCGTCTGCCCGACTCGGCGCCGGTTATTGCCGCCGGAGCCCTCCTGGCGCTGGCGGCGGCGACGGTGGAGGCGGCCCTCCCCCGTCTGCCCGGTCTGGCCGACCAGGCGCCGGGCAGCGACCTCCAGCAGGAACTGGGCCCCTCACCGCCGAACGGGGATCGCTGGTTCGCCCTCACCGCCCACTACCGTCCTTCGGGAAATCTCCTGGACGTGGTCCGCTCAGGGGCCATGGACCGGATCTTCGGAGCCACCCTCAACGACCTGGTGGTCCCGACTGACGGCGTATCGGCCACACCCTTCTTCACACTCGCCCCCAACCGGGTCATCACCTTCACACCGGACCGCAGCGTCCACCACAGTGCCTT
>REED01000161.1 GCA_007695225.1 Gemmatimonadales bacterium | reverse complement strand
CCGTGCCCGAGCCCCGGCCCCCCTCGCACCACGACCCATCATGCCCCGACCCATCGAGACGTACTTCCCCGAGGGAAACAGCGAAGAGGTGATCTCCAACCCGTCGCCGGAGCGCCACTTCCAGGAGTTGCTCCAGCGGCGTTTCTCCCGGCGGGACCTCCTTCGGGGCGGCCTCCGTGCGGCCTTCGCCGGATTCGTGGCCACCTCCGGGGCCGCAGCCCTGACCCGGACGCTGGCGCCCCCGACCCGCCTCCTGGGCGCCGAGCCCCAGCCGGGTCCGGACACCCTCCTCGGGTTCACGCCCGTGCCCATCTACCATGGGGACGGAGTCCTGGTGGCCCCGGGGTACACGGCTCGCCCCTTCCTCCCGGCGGGGACCCCCATCTGTCCCCCCTACCCTGCCTATCTCGAGGGTGGAAGGAACTCAGGCGCGGACCAGGAGGCCCAGGTGGGGCATCACCACGACGGAATGCACTTCTTCCCTCTCGGGGAGGGAGAGGAGCGGAACCGTCACGGCCTCCTCTGCCTGAATCACGAATACATGGATCCGGCCAAGTTGCACCCGAACGGACCCACGGTAAGGGACGGGCGTCGGACGAATGCCGACGAGGTGCGCAAGGAAGTGGCGGCCCACGGGGTCAGCATCGTGGAGATCGAGCGGCAGGAAGATGGCGCCTGGGAGGTGGTCCGGGGGCGCTACAACCGCCGGATCACCGCCGAGACCCCCATGGTCTTCTCCGGTCCGGTCCGGGGCTCCCGGTTCGTACAGACCAAATACAGCCCTGAAGGAACGGATGCCCGGGGCACCCTGAACAACTGTGCCCACGGCGTCACCCCCTGGGGCACCTACCTGACCTGCGAAGAAAACTGGGCCTACTACTTCGCAAACCGGGGGGACAACCCCCGGGAGCACGCCCGCTACTCCATCTCCGCCACCCGGGGACGCCACGGATGGGCCACGGTCCAGGAAGTGGACGCCTATGCACGCTTCGACGCCTCGATCAAGGGCGATCACCCCACCCAGGACTACCGGAACGAGCCCAACACCCAGGGGTGGATCGTGGAGATCGATCCCTTCGACCCCGCCTCCACCCCGGTGAAGCGCACCGCCCTGGGTCGATTCGCCCATGAGGGGTGCTGGGCGGCACCGGCGGTGGAGGGACGCCCCCTGACCTTCTACATGGGGGACGACGCCCGGAACGAGTACATCTACAAGTTCGTCACGGCCCACCCCTACCGGGCCGGGGTAACCCGGGGCGAGCTCCTCGACGAGGGCACCCTCTACGCCGCCCGGTTCCACGAGGACGGAAGCGGCGAGTGGCTCCCCCTGGTCCACGGGCACCCGGACTTCCAGGCCGCGAGCGAGGCCCGGGGCGTCTCCTTCACCGACCAGGCCGACGTCCTCGTGAACACGCGCCTGGCCGCTGACGTCATGGCGGCCACCCCCATGGACCGCCCCGAGTGGACGGTGGTGCACCCCGACACCGGCGAGGTCTTCTGCACCCTCACGAACAACAGCGACCGGGGGGACGAGGTGGCGGTGGACGCGGCCAACCCCCGGGAGGCGAACGCCTTCGGCCACATCATCCGCTGGCGCGAGGAGGCAGACCGGCACGAGGCCCTGCGCTTCCACTGGGACCTCTTCGTCCTGGCCGGCCCCCCGGAGGACAGCGAAGTGCCGGCGGCTCCGGGGAGCCCCCCCCTCGACGAGACGAACATGTTCGCCAGTCCCGACGGCCTCTGGATCGACCCCCGGGGTGTGCTCTGGATCGAGATGGACATGGGCACGAGCCAGCAGGTGGAGGAGTTCGACCGCTTCGGGAACAACGCGCTCCTGGCGGCGGACCCGGTCACGGGGGACATCCGCCGGTTCCTGGTGGGGTGCCGGGGACAGGAGGTCACCGGATGCATCGCCACCCCGGACAGCCGGACCCTCTTCATCAACCTCCAGCACCCGGGGGAAGGGTCCGAGGCGAACCCCGTCCTCACCTCGCACTGGCCCGATGGCGGCACCACCCGGCCCCGCTCGGCGGTCGTGGTCATCACGAAGGATGACGGGGGCGTGGTGGGGACCTGAAGGGGGGCGTCGTCTCGCGCGGCCGGGGGATCCATTTGACCGGAGGAAGCGCCTGACAATGTGGGCACGACTCGTGATGTGTCGCCACCAGATCAGTGGGAAAGGAAGTCCACCTCGTAGTCCTGCATCGGCCAAGCGCCTTTCCCCTTTCGCTTCTCCACCCAACCCGCCAGTGCACGGACAATCCGGGCGGGATCACGAGGAAGCCTGTGCGTAAGGATAAGAAGGCCCGCGTGTGGACTGCTTGAGGCGAACGCATCATGGGTAGCGGCGAGGAAGTCGTCCCGATTGTATGTGACCATGATTCTCTGGTCCTGACCCGCAGCGCGGAGGTGCACTGGATCGTCCTGAGGTAAGGAAGGCTGGGCATCCTTCGCCGGGCGAATGTCCAGCCCCACGCCCCATCCCACCTCGTAACAGGAATGCGGAACGTCTTCGTCGATGTAGAAGCGAGCGCCTTTCAACCGCCCGTCCGACGCGTGAAAGGCATCTCCTCGGCTACACGCTCAGGCGTCCAGTATGCCTCGCGCGCAAGACGTTCATCGATCTCCTCCGGATAGGCACGGTAGTAGGCTACAGCGGCCCGCAACTGGTTCTCAGACACCTCCGGATAGGCCTTGATCAGCTCACCCCAGTTCTCTCCGGACTCCTTCCAGGTGGCGATTACCTCCCAGACTTCCAGACCTGAAAAGGCGACGGCTGGTCGGCGTTCGTTGCGCCTTTGGACGAACACGATCCCAGGAACCCGTGAGGAACGCACGGCCTCTTCCATCAGTGAAATCGCGCCCTTGGACCAGTCACGCTCTCCTCGAAACTCGATCTCTCGGCTGATTTCGCGGTCCAGTTTCTCGGGTATGCGAAGGCTGTGTTGAATCGATGACATGGAAGCCTCCCAGGATCGGGTGCGTTGTACTACGTTGTACTACGACGTGCTACACCGTAACCCACTCCCTGCTCCGCCGCAAGCCACCCCTCCTGCGGTCGCGGGGTGAGTGACCCAAGAAGACCTGGCCGTCCCACACCCCGTGGCGGACCCACCCCTCCGGGAATACCTTCTCCGTCGTCGCCGAACGGGGAGAGCGCCGGGACCGACGCCCCCCCTCGGGACCCGATCAGCTCCGAACTCCTCGCCCCTGACCTCTCCTCCGACCGCCCCTTTCATCCCAAAGGACGTGCATGGCTTCGTTCGGTCCCCTGCCCCGTCGCCTCTCCCGTCGCCTGGCCCGTCGCCTCAGCGGTCGCCTGGCCCCCTCCCGGCCCGGCTCCCTATCCGGCAATACCCCTCTCCCCACGGGTGCGGCGATTCTGGCGGTAGCCCTCTTGGTTGGGGCGTGGCCGGCCGGCCCGTGGGCGCCCGCTCCGCTCCACGCCCAGCAGGCCGCCCCACCCGAGGTGGTGGAGCTCACCGTCCACCAGGTCCAGGAGGGCCTTGAAGCGGGCCGCTTCACCTCTGTGGAGCTCACCCGGGCCTTCCTGGAGCGGATCGAACGGTATGACGGGCACTACAACGCCTTCATCTCCCTGAACCCCGACGCCCTGGCGGACGCCGAGGCGCTGGATCGGGAGCGGGCCTCCTCCGGACCCCGGGGTCCCCTCCACGGGGTGCCCATCGCCCTGAAGGACAACCTGGACCAGGCCGGCACGGTGACCACCGCCGGCTTCGAGGGGTTCAGCAGCGCGGCGGGAGGGGTGGACATGGTCCCGGCCCGCGACGCCGAGGTGGTGCGGCGGCTCCGAGAGGCGGGGGCCGTCTTCATCGGGAAGACGAACCTCCCCGACTTCGCGGGGCATGGGACCCGGACCCGGAGCTCGGTGTCGGGGGTGACCCTGAATCCCTACGCCACGGACCGGGTCCCGGGAGGCTCCAGCGGGGGCACCGCCACGGCAGTGAACGCGAGCTTCGCCGTGCTCGGGATCGGGACCGACACCGGGGGCTCCATCTCCAACCCCTCGGCGGCCCAGGCGCTGGCCAGCCTCAAGCCCACCTTCGGCCTCGTTCCCCTCCACGGCGTGGTCCCCCTGGACGCTTCCTACCGGGACGTGGTGGGGCCCATGGCCCGCTCCATCCGGGATGTGGCCCTCACCATGGACGTCATCGCCGGGCCCTCGACCCTGGACCTGGCCACCTACGGGGCCGTGGAGCACCTCCCCGAGGAGGGGTTCGCGGCCGGGCTCTCTGAGGGCTCCCTGGAAGGGAAGCGCTTCGGGCTGGTGGGCCTGGGGTGGCGCCGGGACTTCCTCCCGCTGGAGGAGGAGACGGCGGAGATCTACCAAGAGGCCATCCAGCTCCTGGAGTCGCTGGGCGCCGAGGTGGTGCTGGATCCCTTCGCCGGGACGGGGTGGGTGGACCTCTATGATGGGGCTCCCCGCCCCGGGCCCTCCACTGGCTCTCACGACATGTTTGTCTACATGCAGGGGCTCGCCGAGTCCTCGCCATTCCGCACCCCGGGGGAGTGGGAGGCGCTCACCGGCCGCTCCATGCCGGGGAACCGGGCCGGCCCCCCGGTCCGTCCGGGAGCCACCGAGGCGGGGGATGCCTTCCAGGGATGGCGGAACGAGCTCCGCACCCTCTTCCGCCGGGTCCTGGAGGACCATGAGCTGGACGGGCTCTTCTTCCCCCAGGCGGGTGGGCCCCTCCGCCCCATGGTGGAGGACCCGGAGCGCCCGGACTACCAGCCCAACAACCACCCCGAGCTCCCCAGCAACATCACCAATGCCCTGGGCGTCCCCGTGGCCACCGTCCCCTACGCCTACTACCGGGACGGCACCCCCTTCGTCCTGGCCTTCATCGGGGACCTCTGGACCGACGCTAAGCTCCTCTCCTGGGCCTACGCCCTGGAGCAGGCCACCCAGGCGCGGCGGGCGCCGGAGTTGACGGCGGAGCCCTCTACCAGATGAAGGCCCGGGAGTACTTGACCATGAGCATGCGGCCGGCGCTCAAGGGGAGGAATGGACGGTCCAGCGTCCCCCGATCGGTGTTCCAGCCCTCGTTGTAGACCACCCAGAGGTCGGTTCCCTCCCGGAAGTGGTAGCGGAACCGGATGTTGGCAGCGGCCAGGTCCGAGACATTGCTGTACTGGACCAGGCTGCTCAGCGAGACCCGCGGGTTCAGGGCCACCTGGGCCTGCAGGCGCCCCAGGTGGGTCGTGGTGGCCATCTCCCGGTCCGGGAACTCCAGACGGTTCACCTGGTAGCCGGCGCCCAGCTCCAGATACCTGGACTGGGTCCAGGACGGGTCCATGGAGAGCCCAACCCGGGTCCCGTCATAGAAGGTCCCGGCGGAGAGGGTGAAGGACCCTCGAAGGAGATCGTTGCGCGACCGCTGGTACTGCAGCTCTCCCCCGTGGAACCAGTACTCTCCCACAGGGATCTCGGCATCGGCGATGGCGAAGGGAGTCCGGAGGCTCTCGAAGCTGGAGCTTCCCTGGAGGGTCACCTGGGTTCCCCCCTTGAACTCCCACTGAAGCCGCGGATCCACCGACCGGGATACCGGAGACCCTTCCCTGTTGCGGAAGAAGTGCTCGGTTCCAAGCTGGACGGAGACGGCGCGAAGGGGCGAGGCCGCGTCCCGGAAGCTCTTGTACTGCATCCTCGCGCCGCCGAAGTGGAAGTCCCGCCGGGCCTGGAATCCCAGCCCCGGGGTGTAATCCCGCCCCACCCGGAGCCCCTCGAAGGCGTACGAGAGGCCGTCATCCCGGATCCGCTCCCATCGCGCCCGGAGGCTCCCCGCTTCCAGGGGGGATTCCTCCTGGGTGGCTTCATCGAAGCTCTGCGCCCACCTGAGATCGAGCCATTCATCCCCGAAGAGCCGGATGGAGGTATCGAGCCCATATGCCACGTTGTCCCGTCCCTGCGTCCCCAGGCGGGAGGTGACCATCCCCCCGATGGAGGAGAAGGGATTCAGGATCTGCTGGCTCACCCGGAGCACGCTCATGTTCTGGGTATGGTCCCCCAGGGCGCTCTCGGTCTGCATGGTGAGGACGCCGTAGTCCGTGCCGCCGAGGCGCCCCACCGCGCGCCCACCTCCGTAGATGCGGACCATGTCGCCCCCTTCCAGACCAATCCTGCGGCTGTGGAAGAGACGGTCCGATCCCCGCCCCGTGGGGAACTGGAAGGTGGAGGAACGCTCCTGGAAGAACTGTCGCTTCTCCGGGAAGAAGAGGGGGAAGCGGGTCAGGTTGATCTGCTGTTCGTCCGCCTCCACCTGGGCGAAGTCGGTATTCACCGTGAGATCCAGGTTCAGGTTCCCCGCAGGCGAGTAGCGGAGGTCCAGCCCCACCTCGGAGGTGCGGCCCGACTCCATCCGGAACCCCGGCTCTCCGTTCGCCCCCACCTCCAGCCCAGGCGTCCGGCTTGTCCCGCCCAGGAGGAAGGGCGTCACGTAGAAGGGGTTGCTCTGCTCAACCCCACGGAGGACGATGCGGTGGGCCTGCGAGGGCTTGGCGAAGGCCAATCCCCCCCACCGGGGATCGATGGCGGGGAAGATCTGCCGCTCATTCTTCCGGGCCACGAGCCGGTGGACGATAAGGCCCATGGTGACCTCCCCATCCACCACCTGGAAGCCCAGGCTCGAGAAGGGGATCCGGAACTCGGCGAACCACCCTTCGCCCGTCTGGGAGGTCTCCACATCCCAGTGGGCGTTCCAGTCGAAATTCATCGCCGCCGCACCACCGGAGAAGACCGCATCGTTGGAGATGCTGATGTCCCCCCGGTTGCCGGCCGGGTTGGTGGTGAACCAGACCGCGGTCTCGTAGTCGTTGAAGCTGTCCAGGATCACCGAGAAGAGGTCGTCGCCGCTGTACCGATCGCGGTAGAAGGTGTTGGTCCGGATCCGCTCCGGCTCCGAATCGTACATCCGGGCCGAAACGTAGAGGTACTCCCCGTCGTGGGCGATCCGCACCTCGGTCCGCTCCGTGATGGGCTCCCCGAAGGTGGGGGTGAACATCACCATGGGAAGGGGATCGATCCGGTCCCAGGCCGGATCCTCCACTCGCCCGTCGAGGACGATGGGTCCGTCCAGCCTGGGGATGGGGAAAGGCGTGGGGACGGCGGTGCCCGGGACGTGCCCCGCCCGCTCCGTTCCTGCATCGAATCCGGCGTCCTGCCCGGCCAGGCTCTCCACCTGCCTCTCCACCGGACCCTCCACCGAACCCTCCACCTGAGCCTGCAGAGGGAGGGAAACGAGGGCGAGGAGGAAGCCCACGCTGATGAGCCTTCGGGCGAAGGAGGTATGAAGGCGCATGGGGACGGTCAGCTCCACGCCGGACCGAAACCACCGCTGGGGTCCGCGGCCGGACTCGGTCAGAGGTGGCCGGCAGGCGGCTCGGTCGAAAGGTCTTGGGTTAGCCTTGAATGTTAATCAAACGCGATGGCCGACGCGACGGTTCCGTGTGGCTTCTCCAGCGCCTCAGGGCCCGGGACATGGGGATCGGCTCGTCGGCTCCTCCGGGGCGGGCTCGCCGGCCCGCTCCCCCCCCGACTTACAACGCGCTTGCAGGGGGGCGGCATGCGCGGTACTTTCGGCCTGCATTCTGTTCTTACAGTATGCTCACATAACGCCTACAGAGGCCCGTTCCAGGGCCCGGTACTCCCCTCCCTCCCCAGGAGGTCAGCATGTCCGGACGCCCCCTACCCTCCACCCACCGCGCCCGAGGATTCCCCGTCTTCGCCGCCCTGGGC
>REED01000132.1 GCA_007695225.1 Gemmatimonadales bacterium | reverse complement strand
CGGCGTTTCCGCCGGCGCCGTAGACCTGGCTGATGACCAGGTCGGGCGAGCCCGGCAGCGACGCGGCGGTGCTCGCCAGCGCCGCACCTTCGAACGGCAGCGTTTCCCGGGTAGGAGCGTCCATCTCGGGCGCCACCGGGGCATCCGAACAGGCCGCCACGATGCCGGCCAGCGCCAGTGCCCCCAGGATCCGGAGGGGGGAGCCCCCCAAGACGGCGAACGTACAAGACTGATTCATGGGGTTAACCTCTCGAAAAGGGGATCTCTACCCGGGGGTTCACGTGCGGCGCACGAAGACTCTGACCCTTCCCCCTACGCGAAAACGCTGTGAGGGGGGCCATCCAGCCTTCCGCTTGCTTCCTTCCGCCATGGACGGATTCTGGGGCCCGCAGTGTGGGAGGGCCGGCATGGGAGTGAGGCTGCACCCGAGGAACGGCTGGCGAGGGGTGGGTAGCGTACATTGGCACCGACCCCCCATCCTGTGGGTTGGGCTGCGGCGACCGTTCCCCCGCGACCCATGTTCGTCGAGACCTTTCCACGGCCATTGCCCCCTGGAGTTGAGATGCCCCGTTCCTTCCCCTCTTCGCTCCGTCGCGCCCGAAACCTCCCCGGCTCGGTGCGGACCCGCCTCCCCTTCCTGGCCATGGGGCTCCTGGTCACCGTCGGACTCCTGGTTCCGTCGGGCTCCGCCGCGCAGGAGGCCCACCTTGGGATCCTCGAGGAGCGTCTGCAGAACGAGTTGGAAGCCGTGGTGCACCGCTTCGACGGGGTGGCCGGTATCCACGTGGTGGATCTCACCGACGGGCGTCGGTTCGACGTCCGGGGGGACCTCATCTTCCCCCAGGCCAGCGCCATCAAGATCACGATCCTCCTGGAGCTCTTCCGGCGGGCGGAGACGGATCCGGGACTCCTCCGGAAGCGGGTGGAGCTAACGGAGGCGGTGCGCACCGGGGGGAGCGGTGTGCTGAACATCCTTACCGACGGGGGATCGGCCCTCTCGCTGGAGGACCATGCCATCTACATGATCGTATACTCCGACAACACCTCCACCAACGTCCTCCTGGACGAGTTGGGGATGGCGGAGGTCAACGCCCTGGCGGCCTCCCTGGGAGCCCCGCAGACGATCTTCCAGCGGAAGATGATCCAGCCCGAGGCCTCGGCGAGGGGAGACGAGAACCTCTCCACCCCCCGGGAGGCCGCCCGGATCATGGAGCGGATCGCAGCGTGCGAACTCCCCATGAGCGCCGCCGCCTGCGCCCGGGTCACCGAGATCCTGGCGCTCCCGAAGGGAGGGCCTGCCCGGGCAGCGGTCCCCGCCTCCATCCCCATCGCCTTCAAGCCCGGAGGGATCACCGGGGTGGCCACGGTGTGGGCCGTGGTCCAGCTCCCCGGGCGTCCCTACGTGCTGTCGGTCATGGCCAACTACGGCGGCGATGGCGGGTCGGTGGTGCGGGAGGCTTCCGAGGCCGCCTACAGCTACTTTTCCAAACTGGCGGGGGCTACGCCCTACGGGACGCGGGTCCCCCTTGAGCTCCTCCCTTCCCCCTCCCCGCCGAACAGGTAGAGCTCTCCGATGGGGTCCCGGCGGAGCCGCGGACCTGATCCCGCACCGCATCCATTCTCCGCCCTTCACTCGCATCGCTTGGCTTTGGACTGGAAGGCAAGAAAAAGACGTCGGGCCCGTCTCCCTTTGGAGACCGGCCCGACGTCTTGGGGTGTTTCCCGCCGGAAGGGCGAAGCCCGATCCGGTCGCAGCCGGATCAACCGCGGCGGAAAGTCAGCGCCGGAGGCTCACATGGCCGTCCCGTCCCGAGATGGAGGAGGGAACGCTCGGATCAGAAGGGGCGACCGTTCGCGCGACCGTTCCCTCGGCCATTGCCGGCACCGAGGATCCCGTTGCTCCCGTTGCTTCGCCCGCCGCTGGCCTGCGCCGACAGATCGGAGGGACGGACAGCGGAAAGGATCGCCGGCGCACCGAACGCCACTCCGGTCCCGAGAATTGCCTTCTTGATGAATTCCCGGCGGTTGGCGAGACTGTTCTCAGCATCGTGATGTCGGTCCAACGCTCCTCCTCGGCTCTGGCGCCTTATTGCACAATGACGGGAGAACAATCCACCTTCGACGGTTCATCCCACTTCAAACTGGCCCCGGGAGTGCGCCTGGAGCCCTTCGCAGACGGTACGGCTGTCCTCTATTCTCCGGAGAGGGAAGAAACCCTGAGTCTCAATCCCACCGCCGCCCTACTCTGCGCGTATGCTGACGGAAAGTATACATTTGCGACCGTCCGTGAGCAAGTACATGCGATCTTCCCTTCCGCAGAGGTGGAAATCGGCCCGTTTCTTTCCTGTGCGCGGGAGCTGGTAGAGCGGGGCTTCCTGGTCCTCGAAGCCAGGTGAACGTCCAACCCCTGTCCTGCACCATCCTGGACACCCGGTTCCTCCTGGAGGCGATCCCCGAGGAGACGGCCAGCGGGCTGTCCCTCCTCCTGCAGGGCTTCCGGGAGTTGGCCCCGAACTCTCATCAGTTCCTGCGGCAGGTACAGGTCAGCGTCACGGCTACCCCCTCCCCCGGTCCCGACCACTCGGAATGGACCCCGAACTCGCCGTGGGTCATGGAGCTGAGGGGGCCCGGGGAGTGGACCGTCCGGATCCCCCTCCCGGGCTCGTTTCCGGACCCCCGCGAGGTGGAGCTTGCCCTGATCCGGCAGGCTATGGAACTGAGTGGCGATATCCTGGTCCTTCACGCCGCGGCCCTGGCTCGTGAGGAGGAGTCCGTGCTGGTGGTGGGAGAGTCGGGGGCGGGAAAGACAACACTCTCCCTTCTCCTCCGCACCAGGGGCTGGACTCTTCTGTCTGACGACTTGGCACCCTTCCACATCGATGACTCCCGCCTCCTCCCCTTCCCCAGGGCCCTCCATGTAGATGGGGAATACCCTCCCGAGGCTGTGCACGGCCTTTTCCACCCCTCTCGGGACTTCCCCCCCGACTATGCCCCTTTTCCCGTCCCGACGGATCCGCCTCTGGTCCTTGCCGGAGCGGCCGACCTGCCGAAATGCCTTCTTTACCTGACTCCCCGAGCTGATCGGGGTCCCGGGCACGAGGTTGGAGAGAGGGGCCATGGTCGGGGGGTCAACCACCCGGCGGAGTCGGAAATCCATCCTCTCCCCGGGGCGGAGGTGGCCCAGATCCTCCACCGAAGCGTCATTCGGAGTCGGAGCCTGGAGGTGGACCGGGCGCTTCCCTTTCTGATCGAACTGGGAAAGGGGATGCGTGGATTCAGGGTCGGAGGGGGGAGTCCAGGAGCGACCCTCCAGAATGCGCTCAAGGCGCTTGACCTTGTCCCTCGGCACCAGGGTCGTTCCTCGTCGGGGGTCCTCCCGACCCACGACCTCTTCTGACCTTCTCGCCGACTGCCCTCAGGTAGACCGTTCCGAGGGTGATTGAAAAGGGCCGGTTCGTTCGGAGCCAGTTCGCCACGGCTCGGGTCAGGACATGGGGGGGGATCCCCGGGAGTTGGTCTTCGAAGGCGGCTGCTGTGAGCGACTCTGCGAGAAGGGATGAGCCAGTCGCGGAGAAGCGTTCCAGGGTCGACGCCACGACAGGCCCGAGTTCCTCTCCCCATCTCGCGAGTAGGTGGAGCGGAGCGCCGACGATCCTCGGATTCCAATGCTCAGCTTCGTGGAGGAAGTGGGTTGACTCCCCCGACTCCAGAGCTCGAAGTTCCTGCGCCAGCTCGCCCAGCCATCGAGCCATGCCTCCGAAGGCATGCTCCGAAATATGGATGCAGGAATGGATAAGGCGATCGGGGGGCGCTAGGATGCGGGCCGAGACCCCTCCCACTTCCACCTCCATGGATCGCTCCCAGAAGCGGCGTATCGCCGCGTCCGGGACGCAACGTCCCAGCGACCAGTGAAGCTCCACATGGCCTTCCGGGCCCATCATGGGGAAGTGGAAGTGCTCCTGGAGGTACCCCTCGCGGCTTCGGTACCCCGTGAGAAGTCGGTAGCCCCGCGAACGGAAGAAGGCCTCTGCCCGCTCCAGTTCCTCCACCCGGACCAGGAGGTCCAGATCTCCCTGGGTTCTCCCAGGAAGCGACCGTCCCGCGGCCCGCAGGGCCGACCCCTTCAGGAGACAGAACGTGAGTCCGGCACGCACCGAGGCGCGCAGGAGTTCCTCCCAGTCGCGCTCCCTGGGCAGCATGGCGGCGGCGTCGGCATGGAGAAGATCCCGGAGCTGGTCGAGCCAGGCGCCGCCTTCGGGTGCCAGGGAGGGCCGAAGGTGTACCCACTGATCGAAGAGGAGGGGAGAGAGGCGGTTTTGGTGAAGCAGCTCGGGGGGCAGCGCCTGGGAGGCGTCTTCGAGAAGCTTCCGGGGATTCCCTTCCATACCCGGTCCCAGCGCCAGGCGAATCATCAACTGACGCCGTCGCCGGGCGACCCTCCATCCCACCGGGGCGATTCCGGAAATACCCGTCTCTCCGCCCACGACTACGCCGACCTCCACTCCCGGGTGAGCCCCCGATCCAGCGTCGAGGCCAACATCCGCTTGCAATGGTCGCTATAGGCGCTGGGGCCACCGGTCCCCACCCCGGAGGACCGGAGCTCATCCATGAAGTCCTGGATGGAGAGCTCCTCGCCCACATTCTCCGTGGTGTATTCCTTCCCCCGATGGTCAATGACCAGGACCGCTTCCAGCTCCAGTGGATTGGCGGCCCGGAAGACGATCTCCTTCACGTCCCGGGGGGCGGCATCGGCGTCGATCCAGAGCTTCAAGGGAATTCCTCCAGGTGATTCGGACGAACAGGAGATGATAGCGCCGGCCAGGGCCGGATGCATCCGCGCCCCCTTCCGCAGGTGGAACCCTCCGGGGAACGCCCCTGCCCGGCGCCGGTACGAGATGGACCGTTCCGCTCCTCGGCCCTGGAGCCGATTCCACTGGAGGACCCCATGCGCCCCATCCTGCTTCTCCCCGCCGCCCTCGTCCTCCCCGGGCTCCTCCTGGCCCCTGCCGAGAGCCGGGCCCAGGCCGGTGCGGGTGGGGTTGCGGCAACTCCCTCGGCGGCCCAGGCCCGCGCCGTCACGGCCTGCGAGGACCACCTGCGGAGGCAGTACGAGGGGCTGACCACCATCTTCAGCTCGGGACGGGCGGGAGCGGAGCAGGACGGACTGGTCCTGGTGACGGGGCAGCTCTCCTGGCGGGAGGCTTCCGCACGCCCCCACGACTTCGCCTGCATCGTTCCCCGAGGCGGTGGGGCGGTAGCGGCCGCCATGGCACCCCCTCGACCCCAGGGCGTGGCCCCGCAGGTGGTGGACCGCCCTGGAGCGGCCCGCTCCCCGGAGATTCCCACCACCAGAGCCCCAGGGGCCGCCGCCGGGCGCACCCCATCGGTGCCCGGCGCGGGCGGTCCCGCCAGTGCCCATCTGGGTCCCGCCCAGATCGCCGCCTGCCAGGACGCCATCGTCCGGTCCGTGGAGGAACGGACCCAGGTGCGTCCCATCTTCACCGCCCGTGCCACCGGAGAGTCGGCGGGGGAGGGACCGCTGGTCCGACTCAGCGGTGGAGGGACGATCCCCCAGCGCCCCTCCTCGGTGAACTTCACCTATCGGTGCAGCGTCAATGCCTCTACCGGGGCGGTGGTGGAGAGCTCCTGGGAGCCAGGGCGGTAGAAGCAGTCGGCCGAGGGTCCGTTTCCTGAGAAACCCAGGCCGCATCCGGCTCATCGTCGGGGGATATGGCCTGGGATGGACTCTTGGAGTCGGATCAAGCAGGGCGCGGAGAAGGAGACCCGTGAAGCATTCCCTGAAGGCTGATGTCTTCGTCGATATCGGGCCAGTGCACGCCCTGGCCGCTGCCGATGAGTCTGAAGTTCTGGCGTTGCTCGGGAGCAGCGTCGGAGAGTCGCCAAGACCAGGCGAGGGGCACAGCGATGGTCCGACCGTCGCTCAGGCGAGCAACGATCTCATCGTCGGTCACGTCGACGGAGCGAATGACGGCGTCGGTTTCAGCCGCAATGTTGGCGCCAGGCATCTTGGATCTCCGAGTGGTGCTCCTGGATCAGCTTACGGATGCGGTTGAGCTCACGAGGGGAAAAGCCGTAGTTGCTGGCCAGAGCGACTGGCTCGAGCCAGAATTTGCAGGTCGCATCATCTCGCTCCACGTGGACGTGCACTGGCTCCCGGCAGTCGAAGCTGTAGAAGAACAGGCGGTACGGGCCATCGATCCCAGGGATGGTTGGCACGTGTCCCCGTCTCCCGAACTGAAGTTGTTCTCACCCCGTGAAGGTATCGTACCGTAGAGCGGGTGGCCAAGGTTCCTCAAAGGAGAGCAGCGGTGGCCTGAGGCCGCCCCCATGCTCAACTCGATCCGCCCTCCCCCCGGCCGTCTGTCCTTCCAGCGACGGTCCGCGTAATTTGTTTGGTTCGACCTGAGGGGCCCCGGGTTTCCCGTTCCCTGGCCCCCCCCCTGTGCGTTCGGCACCGTGCAGGATCCAGGGGGATACTCCGACAGGAACTCGATGGTCAATCCCGAAGACCGCACATCTGCGTTGCTGCGCGCGCTTCAGGAAGGAGGGGAGTTCGCTTCCGAGCAGCTCTTCGACGCCCTGTATGACGAGCTCCACCGCCTGGCCCAGCGCGTCCGACAACAGCGGGCCGGCGAAACCATGAACACCACGGCGCTGGTGCACGAGGCGTACATCAAGCTCGTCTCCGCGGAGGGACTTGATCCGGAGAACCGCCTCCACTTCTTCCGCACGGCGGCCCGGGTCATGCGCCAGATCCTGGTCGACGCCGCACGCAGGAAACTGGCGGGAAAGCGGGGAGGCGACCTCTTTCCCGTCACCTTCGACGACGCTCTTCATCCCGGCCCGGTGCCGGCAGCGAAGCTCCTCTCCATCGACCGGGCCATGGACCGTCTCGCCGCAGTGGACCCTCGGGCCGCGCAGGTCGTGGAGTGTCGCTTCTTCGCCGGCCTCACCGTCGAGGAGACGGCATCGGCCCTCGCCATTGCGCCTCGCACGGTGAAGCGGGACTGGCGCGTCGCCCGGGCACTCCTCACCGCGGAACTCGCGGCGGCGGAAGGATGAGCGCCCGGGGCGACGAGCCAGGGCTGGATCTGGACCCTGGCTCCGGCCGCCCCGAAGCGCCGCCGGACCCTGTGGAGGCCGAGCGCTGGCTCCGCGTACGTGCCCTTTTCGAGGAGGCGGTGGAGCGTGACCCGGAGGAGTGGCCGGACCTGCTGGCCGCAACCCCGGAAGAGGACCGGGCGCTCCTCGCGCGGCTCCTTAGCGCGGACCGGACGTCCGAGCCCCTCCTGGACCACTCTCCAGACCAGCTCGCCGCTGACCTCTTCTCCGCTGAGGAGCCACTCCCCCACCAGATCGGGCCCTACCGGGTCCTCCGCTTGCTGGGTCGGGGCGGAATGGGTCAGGTCCTCCTGGCACGCCGTGAGGACGCCTCTGACGAGCCGGATGTGGCCCTGAAGCTCGTTCGGCGCGGCATGGACAGCGAGGACGTGCTGCGCCGGTTCCGTGCCGAACGACAGATCCTCGCCCGCCTCACCCACCCCAACATCGCCCGGCTGCTGGACGGCGGCATCGCGACCGACGGACGCCCCTATTTCGTGATGGAGTGTGTGCACGGGTCGCCGATCACAACGCATTGCGAAACCCAGCGCTTGTCGCTCGAGTCCCGGCTGCGGCTCTTTGCCGACGCGTGTTCGGCGGTGGAGCATGCCCACGAGCGCGGCTTCGTGCACCGGGACCTGAAGCCACGCA